>DASRDP010000109.1 GCA_035652535.1 Chloroflexota bacterium | reverse complement strand
ATGGGGAGAGGCCGGCCGCACCGTCAGGCACGGCCGGATGAGGGGGGAGCGTCGGGTCGCCCCCACCCCCACCCTCCCCCGCTGCGGCAGGGGAGGGAGCTCACTCGTGCGCCTCGGCCCTCGTAGGGGGAGAGGCCGGCCGCACCGTCAGGCGCGGCCGGGTGAGGGGGGAGCGTCGGGTCGCCCCCACCCCCACCCTCCCCCGCTGCGACAGGGGAGGGAGTTTACTCGTGCGCCTCGGCCCTCGCAGGGGGAGACCCTCCCCCGCTGCGGCAGGGGAGGGAGTTTACTCGTGCGCCTCGGCCCTCGCAGGGGGAGAGGCCGGCCGCACCGTCAGGCGCGGCCGGGAAACGGGGAACGTTGGGTTTCCGCCCCCGTTGCGGCGCTCGACGTCGCGTCGGGAGATAAAACCCCCGCCCTCAGTCGCGATCGGCCGTGGACTGCATCGGCACGAGCGACAGGCCGGCGCGAACCCCGGTTCTGCACAGACGGTCGACGTGGCTGAGTAGCTGGGTGAGGTCGAACGGCTTGTTCAAATAGCCTTCCGCCCCGATCACGTCCGCCCAGCGATGCGCTTCGCCAGTGCTGCTCACGACGAGAATCGGGACGCGCATTCCCAAATCGCGAAGGCCGTGGGCGAAAGCCAGCCCTCCCACGCTCGGCCTGTGCATGTCCAGCACCACCGAATCCGGAGCGTCGCGCATGACCTCCGCGAGCGCTTCCAGTCCGTTGGCCACCGTCTGCGCTTCGTAGCCACAGCAGCACAGTGCGTCGGCAAGCATCTCCCGAACACCACGATCATCGTCGACGACCAGGACGGATCGCTTCATGGATTCTCCAACAATCGAGCTGTCGCCGCGGGAGCGCCGCTTCTTGCGTGTTACGCTATGAAAACGAATACGCATTTATCCTGTGACGTTGCCGAGCGAACGGCACAACGACTGTTTCAAGAGCGAAACGCTCCCCGCGTGTTCGTGTGAGCCGATCACTTGGCCGCTCCGCGTTCAGTTGCGACCAGCGCCGCCGGGCATCGCTAGCACGTCACGTCGACGCTGGACTGCCCAGCCGTGTACCCGTCCTTGGCGACAGTGACGGTGACGCTGTAGGGGCCCGAGTCCGGAACCGCTTGCTGGATCTGAAAGATCGGCGTGAGGTAGGTCGCATTCGCGACGACCGTCGCCTGTCCGGAGGGGCTCTTCGCGGTGGCAATGAGTCGGTAGTTCGGCACCGGGCCGTCCGCCGAGCTGACCACCCCGTTCAATCGAATCAGGCCCGCCGCGTTGGGGCGGCCGGGAGCGGGCTGGCAGGCGCCCGAGAACACGACCTCCAGCGGCGGCGCAGCGCCGCCCGCCGTGGGTACATCGCCAGGCTGGGGAGTCTGCTGGATGAGAGCCGACAACGTCGGCGACGCGGTCGGGCTCGGCGTCGCGGTCGAGGATGGCGTTGGCGTCGCGGTCGCCGTCTCGCCGTTGGCCAGGCGCAGACACCCCTGGGTATCATCGCGCCCCGGTAGCCAGCGAACGGCTTCGCCGCAGTACCCGACGCCCCGATCGCGATCACCCGACAGCAGGGCCGCGCGCCCGGCGCCGACGAGCGCGGTGACGTACGCCTGGAGCACCGCTGGAGATGCCGGCGCGGCATCGCGAAGCTCCTGAAGGTCGCTCAGCGTATCGTCCCAGTTCAATCGCGGTTGATCGACGCTCAAAGCCGTCTCCACCTGGCGCAGCCGGTCCCTCGCTTCTGGATCGGATGGAACCGATTGGACGGCGAGGAAGTAGAAGTCGCGGGCAGCCTGAAGATCATCGCTCGCCAGCGACTGCGCCGCGAGGCCCATCGCCTCATCCCGCGCATCGGCCAGCTCGGTCGCGGCCGCGGCGGTCCTCAGCGTATCCGTGGGTGGAATCACCCGGGACGGTTCGGCGATGGTCGGCTGCGCTCCCATCGGAGTCGGTTGGCGAGCGACCACGCGCGGCTCCCCATTCGCGACCGGAACGGATGTCGAGACCCAGCGCAACAGCGCGAGCCCTACGAACAACACGGCGGCGCTGGCGGCTGCGCCGACGATCCGCGTCCGCGAGCGCGGGAGGCGAGCAGCGGAGGGGGCCCGAATCCCCCGTCGCGCGTCGCGGCCGGCGCTCAGCTCCAACGCGTTGAAAGTCGTCGGCCCGGCGGGGCGCCCGAATCGGCCCGACACCGAGGCGCGAGCGGCGCGCGACGTCGCGAAGGCTAAGCGGCGCGTCTTTCGCGAGGCCAGCGAACCTGGATAGTCCCGATCGGGGAATTCCGCGAGGTCCTGATCGTCGTCCTCATCGGCGGCCTGTGCTTCGTCCAGCCATTCGCGCGCCAGCTCGTCGCACGCCATGGCAAGCTCATCCAATTGGCGCCGATCGCGACCGCTCGCCATCGGCAGCGCGATTCGCCCCAGTCGCCTGGCTCCCGCAAGGGCCAACACTTCGAACACCTCGGAGTACAGGCTCCGCAACTCCGCATACCGTGCTTCGCGGAATGCACGCACCTCCCGAAACGAGGTCGACGCGCCGCGGAGCAGGTATCGCGCGCCCACGTCGCTGGACGAGCGCAACGCAATGTCACCCGCGGTGAGGGCTCCCGTCGCCCAGCCGTACAGAACGACGCGAGACAGCGCGGGGTCGGGGAGCGCGCCGCGATCGTCCGTCCAGGATCCTTCGACCTCGGCGACCGCGTCCTCGATCACGAACACGATGTGGTCTTCGCCGAGGCTGCTCGAGGACACGCGCTGGGTCGGCGGCGGCTGCGATGGGTCAGGCAATGGCAGTCTCGATTACCGAGGGGCCGGCGGCTCGCGCAGGGCGATGTGCAGCTCGGCGAGCTGCGCCTCGGAGACGGGCGACGGCGCGCCCATGAGCAGGTCGCTCGCGCTCTGATTCTTGGGGAACGCGATGACCTCGCGGATATTTTGCTCGCCGATCAGGATCGCGACGGTGCGATCGATCCCGGGCGCCATGCCGCCGTGCGGCGGCGTCCCGTATTGAAACGCCCGCAGGAGGTGCCCAAATCGGGCCTCGACCTGTTCGTCGGTGTATCCCAGCAGTCGGAAGATCTGCTGCTGCACGTCGCGCCGATGGATCCGAATGCTGCCGCTTCCCAGCTCCCATCCGTTGCAGACCAGGTCATACGCCTTCGCGCGGACCTTCCCTGGCTCGTCATTCAGCATGAGGACGTCCTCGTCCATGGGAGACGTGAACGGATGGTGGACGGCATCCCAACGGTTCTCGTCCTCGTTCCACTCGACCAGCGGGAACTCGGTGACGCGGGCAAATGCGAGGAGGTTCGGATCGGCGAGGTTCTCGCGGCGCGCGATCTCGACGCGAACGGCGCCCAGCGCTTTGGAGGGGACCAGACCCTGATCGGCGACGAGTAGGATGAGGTCCCCCACGCCTGCGCCGAGGCGCTCCGCCATCGCCCGGCGCTCGCCCTCCGAGAGGAAGCGCGCGAATGACGACCGAAAGCCATCTGCCTCCAGGGCCGCCCAGGCCAGCCCGCGCGCGCCCTGCGCTTTCGCCAGCTCGGTCAGCTCGTCAATCTCACGCCGGCTGTACTTCGCAGCACCGGGCGCGGCAAAGCCGCGCACGCAACCGCCGGATGCGACCGTCTCTCGAAACACCGCGAACTCGCACCGGGCGAACACGTCGGACAGGTCTTCCGACGCGAGCCCATAGCGCAAGTCCGGCTTGTCGGTGCCGTACAGCTCCATGGCCTGCTGGTAGGTGAGGCGCGCGAAGGGCGTCGGGACCTGCTTCTCCGTCAGCGTCCGGCTCATGTGCGTATACAAGTCCTCCACGACGCCCAGCACGTCGTCGACGTCGACGAACGACATTTCGAGGTCGAGCTGGGTGAACTCGGGCTGCCGGTCGGCGCGGAGGTCCTCGTCGCGGAAGCAGCGCGCGATCTGAAAGTAGCGGTCGACGCCCGCCACCATGAGGAGCTGTTTGAACTGCTGGGGCGCCTGGGGCAAGGCGTAGAACGAGCCCGGGTGCACCCGGCTCGGGACCAGGTAGTCGCGGGCGCCCTCGGGCGTGCTCTTGGTGAGGATCGGCGTCTCGACTTCGAGAAATCCGCGCGCGTCCAGAAAGTCGCGGATGAATTTGATGACATCGTGGCGAAACGCCAGGTTCCGCGCCATGCGCGGCCGCCTCAGGTCGATGTAGCGAAACGTGAGTCGAAGCGGCTCCTCGACGTTGCCCTCGTCCGCAACGCTGAAGGGCGGCGGCAGGGACGGGTTCAGGATCTCGATTCGATCCGAGACCACCTCGACCTCACCGGTGGGGAGACCGGGATTGACCGTCCCCGGCGGCCGGAGCCCGACGGTGCCCTCGATCTCCAGGACGTACTCTGGGCGCACGCCGCTCGCGGTCTCGTGCGCCCCCGGCGCAACCTCCGGGTTGAACACAACCTGAGTCCACCCCGAACGGTCCCGCAGATCGATGAAGATCAAACCGCCATGGTCTCGCTGCCGATGCACCCAGCCCTGCAGGACCACGCGCGTTCCCGCGTTGGATGCCCGAAGCTCGCCGCAGAGATGGGTTCGGCGCATCTCGCCTCCATGCGAACTCGCTGCCCGACATTCTCCCACACGGCCGAGGCGCAATACACACGCTGGCCGCCCGGACATGCGAGGGGGGAACGCGCCATTATACTGACCGCCAAGAGCGCGTCGGAGTTGAAGGTTGCCCGACAGCTGGGTGGATATCGCCATCCTCCTCGTCGTGGCGTGGAACATCGCGGATGGTGTCCGGCGCGGGTTCCTCGGCGCCGTCATCGATCTCATCGGATTCGTCCTCTCCCTGATCATCAGCCTCACGTTCTACCCACAGGTCGCGGAGTGGGCTTCCAGCACCTGGCCGATCCCCGAGCTGCTGGCCAATCCGCTGGCCTTTGCAGTCCTCTGGATCGTCACGGGTCTCATCGTGTCGATCATCGGACGCCTCGTGATGCGCCCGTTCGCCAGCCTCATCCGCGGCACGGCACTCGACATCCTGTTGAGCCTCATCCCGTCCGCCCTCAAAGGCGTCCTCGTGGCGGGAATCGTCCTGACCATCATTCTTTCCGTCCCACCGCTGGCCCCGGGCGTCCCCGGCTTCCTCGCTTTCGCGCAGCTCCGGGAGGGAATTCGAGCCTCGCAGATGGCTCAAGTGCTGGTCGAGCAGACGGCGTCTTTCGACCGGTTCGCGCGCGAGGTCGTGGGCGAGCCGCTCACCGAAACGCTGACGCTCCTCACCGTCAAGCCGGACGAGACCGAGCGCATCGACCTGGACTTTCGAGTCGAGTCGCCGACGTTCGACGAAGCCGCCGAAACGCAGATGCTGAGCTTGCTCAATGAAGAGCGGACGCGGCGCGGGTTGGGGACGCTGGCGCGCGACGCGGCGATCGACGGCGTCGCACGCGAGCATGCCGCCGACATGTTGCGCCGTGGCTACTTCGCCCACGACACGCCGGAGGGCGACACACCGTTCGCGCGGCTGCGGGCCGCGGGCGTTCGCTTCTCCGTGGCCGGCGAGAATCTGGCGCTGGCGCCCACGGTGACCCTGGCCCATCAAGGGCTCATGGAGAGCCCGGGGCACCGCGCCAACATCCTTCGACCCGAGTACACCCGCGTCGGGATCGGCGCGGCGGTCGCGGATGGACGCGGGCGGATGTTCACCGAGGACTTTGCCAACTGACCATGGGGACCCTCCGCCCGCGCAGGGAACTCGCGAGATTGGGTTGCGACGGACCTCCTCGCGCATCGCGCCGCGAACTTTGGGAAGCCCGATAAGATGGGACTTAGCCAGCATCCCGGTCGAAGTCACGAACGTCCAAGTTCCGTACGGGCGAGGCGGCAATCCCTATTCCTTCACCCTTGCCACTGCGAGCGGGTCTGCTTCGATACGCATCGATGCATTTCACAGGACAGATCGTGCGCGGCCGTCGGCTCGCTGGGATATGCTCGACCTGGATGCCTGGTGGCAACCCGGGCGCCTTCAGGCCAGGTTTCCACCGGGACGCTGCGCAGATCTCGGCACAACTGAAATTTGGCGGCGTCAACCACGCCACGCCCGCCGGCAAGACGGCAAAACAGGTGGCGCGTGAGGAGCTACAGGCCGTAGAAGCGGCGCGGGTTGTCGTCCAGGATCTTGCGCGCGATCTCTGTGGAGAACTCTCCCTGCGCGGCCCGCTGCTCGACGATGTCCAGGGCATCGATCTCGCTGGCCTGATCGGCGTGGGAATAGTCGGTGCCGACCATCAGGCTGTCCTCGGTCCCGAATCGGAGGATGTAGGGGATGTCGTCCGTGCTCTCACACGTCACATAGAATCGGTAACTGCGGAACAAGTCCTCCTTCAGATGGAGAGGATGGAGCCGCCTGTCCTTCGCCTGCAGATCCGTGCAGAGATATGGCACCCAGGACGCTCCGGTCTCGATCCATCCCACTCTCAGGCTCGGGAACTTTTCCGGGATGCGCGCGGTCACGAGCTGCGTAAAGAGATGGGGCCCGCTACCGCTGCCCTGATGAAAGCAGATGGGCAGGTCGAGGGCCGCCGCTTCTTGATACAGCGGGAAGAAGTAGGGGTCGCTGGCCGAGCGCCGCTTGGCGACCTCGCCGCGCGGCATCACGCCGCACGCGCCGTGGTCCTTGGCCCAGCGCACTTCGTCCAGCGCCTTGTCCATCGTCGACGTCGGCGTGACCGCGACCCAACGCAGGCGCCCGCGGCTCTCCGCCGTTCTCGTGCCCAGCCACCGGTTGTACGACCGGGCGAGCGCCAGCTCCGCTTCGGGTTGCGTCAGGCCTTCGGGCCAGCTAATCCCGTACAGCATGAACGTCGGGTAGATGACCTGCACGTCGATGCGTAGCTCGTCCATGTGACGGAGGCGGGCATCGATATCGACCAACTCGCGAGTAACCTGAGTCGTCCCCGTACGCTTGTCGTCGCGCCAGCGGCGCACGCCGAAGCGGCCGTCGATAACCCATCGGCGGTGCGGCCGCCTGTCCCCGGGCACGGTCGGGACACCCGGATCAATGCTGATCGGCTTGAAACGATCGCCGTCCTCCAGGTAGTCCCAGGTCGCCTCGGTTTCGTCCACGTGCGCGTCGGCATCCACCCGCATCGGCGTTCTCCTTCGATCTGCGAGGGGCGGCCCCGGCATCCGACCACGTCCAGCCCCCGCGGGCGTGAGCGGACGCCGACGGTGGCACATCCCCGCGCGCAACGGCGTTCGCGTCGTTCCAACGGGGCCAAGTCTAGCGTTATCGGATGCCCGCTGCCCACAGCCACCTCCGGCGCCACGACCGCTGAGAGCGCGGCGCACCGCGTTCGGGCGACGCGGCGGCGAGATCTTCTTCGCCTCATCATCTGGCGGCGGCGCCCCGTATAGTTCCGGTGTGCACGCATTCAGTGACCCCACCTCCGTACCGTCGGCCGGCGCGCCTCGCGCGGTCGAATCCAGCCCCCACCCGTCGGCGCTGATCGCCCGCGAGCGCAATGGCAGCCCGACCATTGGCGTGTATGTTCACATTCCCTGGTGCGCCTCCATTTGCCCGTATTGCGATTTCGACAAGCAAGCCCACGACTTCCGCCTCGTCGACGTGTACGTCGACGCCCTGTGTCGCCACATCACCCAGACCCCGCGACGCGCCGCCCACAGTCTGTATTTCGGTGGCGGAACGCCCAGCCTCCTTACGCCGGTCCGACTCGAGCGCGTGATCGAGGCATGCCGCGTGCAATTTGGAGACGGGATCGGCCGCGAGATCACCGTGGAGGCGAACCCGAGCGACGTCGTGGCACACAAGGTAGCCGCGTACCTGAGCGCAGGGGTGACGCGCCTCAGCATCGGCATCCAGTCGCTGGACGATGCGGAGCTGCGCTTTCTTGGTCGGCGCCACTCCGCCGACAAGGCCGTTCGGGCAGTGCGCGCGGCTCGCGACGCGGGCTGCCGCGATATCGGCGTCGATCTCATGTACGGCTTGCCGACTAGCACCGTTTCGTCGGTTCAGGCGACGCTCGCCCGGGCGATCGACCTCGGGCCCGATCACATTTCGTGCTACGCGCTGACGGTCGAGGAGCGCACCCCGCTCGGGGAGCAGGCTCGCCTCGGCCAGATCGCCCTCCCCGAAGACGACGCGGTCGCCGACCAATACGCGGCGATCCAGGAGTCCCTGGAGGCCGCCGGTTACGCGCAGTACGAGCTGTCGAACTGGGCGCTCCCCGGCCACGCATCGATTCACAACCTGACGTACTGGCGAAACGCGGAGTACGCCGGCATTGGCGCGGGGGCGGCGGGCTCCTTCATGGGCGCTCGATACCGGCGAACGCCCCACGTTCGCGACTACATCGCAGCGGCCCAGGCGGGCGATGACGCCTACGTCTCCGTGGAGCCGTGGACAGTGTCGCAGATGATGCGCGATACGGTAATGCTCGGATTGCGGCTTGCCGAGGGCGTCTCGAACGCGGAGTTCGAGGATCGCTTTGCTCGGTCTCTCACGGATTACTGCGGGGCGGGTCTCGACGAGTTGCTGCGCGCGGGATTGCTCGTCTGGACCGGCGACCGGCTCGCACTCGACCCGCGCGCCTACTTTGTCTGCAACGCGGTCCTCAGCCGAATCTTGCCCTCGACGGAGTCCGAGTCGGCAGCGGCGCGACGATAAGCGGGCAGGACAGGTTGTGTACTATGGTAGAGTCTGCACCGATTCCGCGCCCGGTAGACGGCGGTTGCATTTCCCGATGTTTGAGTGCGTGATGATGAGGAGGCGATTGGTCAGCGGATGAAGAATGGAGTAGGACTGGCTGCGTTAGTGGTCGTGCTGTTCATGACCGGAGGTAGCCTCTGGCGCTTCGGGTCCGATCGGTCGAGCCAGGTCGGCGGGTCCACCTCGGCTCCAACGCTGCTCCAGAGCAACGGACAGCCAGGCGAGAATGGCCAGGGCCAGTCCGAGGGCGGTGACCGGTCGGCGTGGCCGACCGGGCTCAGCGTCATCCCGGACGACGGCTCGCAGGCCTGTGTCACAGATCCCGTGGGCGCGAGCTTCTTGTTGAATGACGCGATGCGCACCGACGCGCGCTTTGACCCATCGACGATCGCGTTCGTGCTCGATGGCGCCGACATCACCGGCCAGTCGCAGATCGCCGGGGCGGACGACTCGCCCCAGAGCTCGGCTACCGTCTGGTACCAGCCTGCCGATCCCCTCGACGCCGGCGCGCATCAGGCTTCTATCACGATCCTCGACGACGACGGGCAAGCCGAGACGTACGGCTGGAGCTTCACCGCCGATTCCTGCGAAGGAGGCAACGGCGAATCCACGCCGCCCAGCGGGGTATCGGGGCCCCCACTCTCGGACCAACCTCCCGCCCAACCCCAGGGCACGCCCCTGACCGGAGCGCCGCCGGCGCTTCCCAGTGGCCCCGCTCCGGCGATCCCGGGCTCGCCCCAGCCGCAGTCCCAGGGCGCGCTCCCGCCTCTTGGACGCCTCCCGTCTGAGAGCGTGCTGCACGTGATCGCGGATCACAGCTGGATATCTCCCCAGGGCGATGTCCAGCGCACGTCACAGACGGAGACTTGGATTGACCGCGGTAATGGGAACGCACGGACAACCGAGAAGGACCCGTCCACCGGTAACGAGATCAGCTCCACGATTCGAACCGGGCAATCCATTACCCAGATGTTCAGCCAGGAGAAGCGGGCGATGACCCAGATTCTCCCGGACACCAGTGCGCCACAGCTCAATGAGATCCGCGACGCGCTGCTCGGCTATCGGCTGGCCTACGAGCAGAACCGGCTCGTGTACGTGGGCGACGACACGATCGACGGTCAGCCCGCGGTTCACGTGCAGGTCCCACCGCAAGGAGATTCCGGGGGGATCGACGTGTGGCTGCGCAAGGACAACGGGCTCCTCGTTCGCGAGATCGCCTATGCACCGGGCTCCAGCGGCTCGCGGCAAGTGGCCCAGACGCACGTCGTCACCTACGACCAGGTCGAGGGCTTGAGCCAGGTCGGCGCAGACGTGTTCGCGCCGACTATCCCGTCCGATTGGTCGAAGGTCGTTTCGAAGATTCTCTCGCCCGACGCGGCGTCGGCGATGCACGACTTCGATCTCTACTGGCTGGGCAGCGACTACCCCGGCTACTCGCTGGTCTCGATCTCCCAGGATCAGGTTTCGGGCCCCCCCGCTCCCGGCGCGCCAGCGCCGCCGGGCGGCAGCATGAGCTTCGTCGCTGAGGTCTATGTCCCGTCGCAGCCGAGCGGGCAGGGCGCCCCGGCAAGCGTCACGATTCTGCAACGTCCGGCGTCGGCACAGGGGGCACAGTCCGGACGGAGCGCCGCGCCGCCACCGGGCGGCGGACCGTCGGGGGGACCGGCGGCCGGCGCGCTACCGGGCGGACCTCAGGGGGAAGCGGTCACCATCAATGGCAACCATGGGACGGTGATCGTCCCGCCGCCGCCACCGACGCCGCAGCCGTCGCAGGGATCACAGTCTGCCGGTCCCGCACCGGCTCTGCCGACGATTCTGGACATCACCATCGGCGGCACGGAGGTCACGATCCAGGGCAAAGACCGGGCTCAGGTCATGCAGGTGGGGCAAGACCTCAAGCGTCTGAATCCGTAAGGGGGAGCATCACCCGCAGGAAGTCCCGGAGCGACGTGACGTCGTACAGGGGGGCCAGGCGGTCGAGGATTCGCGCCGCATCCTCGCGATAGCGTCGTGCCATGCGCGTCGTCTGGCCGCGGATCCCCATGACATCGAGCAGCGCGATCGCCTCCTCGGTTTCCTCGGACGATAGCGGCCTATCGCGCTCGAACAGCGATCGGAATCGGTCCTTGGCAGGAGAACTCGGGCTGGCCAGGCCGAGGATGGCCGGCAGAGCCTTCTTGCGCGTGGTGATGTCGAGCCCGGCCGTCTTGCCCGTATCGAGGGCCGGCGCCCACGCGCCCAGGAAATCGTCCAGGACCTGAAACGCCATCCCGAGAGCGCCACCGAACTCACCAAATAGCTCCTGAGACTCCGCGCTCGCGCGGCCGGCCAGCGCTCCCAGCTCAGCAGAGGCTCGGAAGAGCCGCGCGGTCTTGCGCTCAATCATGTCCAGGTACTGCGCGAGAGTCACCGTCGGCTCCCGCTCCCAGAGCAGGTCGAGGTATTGCCCCTCGCACAGCGCGCGGCAGGTGCGGTTCAGCAACCGCAAGGCCTCCAACGACCACTCCGCGGGCGCGCGCTCGACCAGCGTCAGCTCGGCGAGAACGAGGAGGGCGTCGCCCGCGTTGATCCCTTGCGCTTCGCCCCAACGTGCCCATACGGTCGGTCGGAAGCGACGCAGCGCGCTCCGATCCTCGATATCGTCGTGGATGAGCGAAAAATTGTGAATCATCTCAACGGCGGCGGCGGCTGGAACGGCGACCCGCCAGTCTCCGGCAACCGCGTCGGCAACGAGAAAACTGAGGGCCGGGCGAAGGCGCTTGCCGGGGGGCGCGGCGGTGCGCGCGCCCGACTCGTCGACCCATCCGAGGTGGTACCGGTGCATGTCGTACAGACCGGCGTACGGGGCCGGCGACGCCAGCATTTCGGCGATCACGTCGTCGACGGCGCACGAGAATTCGGAGAACCTGTCTTCCACGGCTCAGCGCCCGCGCTGGTTCGGAATCGAGGATGGACTCCCGGTCCTGGGTGCCGCTGCAGCTTCGTGGGCGAGCAGCGCCGCTCCGACGAGACCAGAATCGTCGCCCAGCTCGGCCGGCACGATCCGCAGCCCCTCCCGATACATCGTCAGGGTGTCGGCGTTCACCACTTCGAACATTGGGTCCCAGAGACGGCGGCCGATTCGGCTGACTCCTCCCCCGATCGCGACGACGGACGGGTTGAAGAGGTGGAGCAGGTTCCGGACGCCGAAACCGAGGGCCCTCCCCGCGTCATGAATCAGCTCCTGGGCCAGCTCGTCGCCCTCCTCGGCAGCCTGGGCGATGATCGTCGCGTGGAGATCATCCACGTGCTCCTGGAGCTGGGACGGTCGCCCGGCGGCGATGGCATCGCGGGCGCGACGGACCATGCCGGAACCGGACGCGTATGCCTCGAGGCACCCCCGATTACCGCAGCTGCACAGTGGGCCGCCCATGGAGACCGCCATGTGGCCTGCCTCTGCCGCCGCCCCGCGCGCGCCGAGGAGCAAGCGCCCGTCCACGACGATGCCGCTCCCGACGCCGGTGCTCACCGTCAGATACACGAGGTTCGCCTCCCCCTTCCCCGCGCCAAGCCGAGCCTCGGCCAGTCCGGCGAGGTTCGCATCATTGCCGAGATGTACGGAGAGACCGGTTCGCTCCGCGAGTCGCGCCGCCAGCGGCACGTTGGACCACCGCGGGAGATTCGGCGCGCGAAAGACCACGCCGGCGACCGGATCGAGCGGACCGGGGGCAGCGACGCCGAGACCGACCACGCGATGCTTTCCGGCTTGGGATCGGACGACCTGGACCACGTCGGCCAGGTCGTGAATGAGTTCGTCCGGCTCTGCCGTCGCCGGGGTCGCGCACGCCTCACGGACCAGGATTTGACCGACGGACGTGAGGGCGGCCACACGAAACTGGGTCCCGCCGAGGTCAATGGCGATGGCAACGGGCTCGTTCGGGAACGCTCTGGCTTGGGACGTGTTTCGCTTGTCGTCCATTCCGACGCGTCGCTCCCGAAGCTGTGCCCCGAGTATAGCAAGCGTTTCCCCGCATCTCGCGTCACGGCCGACCGGCAGCTCGCATCGTCGACCGGTCCGGGCGCGCCGTCGTTGCGTCGTACACTGAGCCACGGACGCGGGGTGGAGTCGCAGTTGACACAGCCGAACACGCCAACCAGCATGCCTCCGCGACTCCGGGCGTCGAAGAATTGGGGGCCATCAGCGATCTCCGTCGCACTACGCGTCACCATCTTGCGCCGGACGACCGGATGGTGAACCGCGTCCTGTCGCCGGGGTTCGACCCCCAGGTCGTCGTCATCACGGGGGCAACCGGGGTCGGGAAGACTGCGCTCGCGATCGAGGTCGCTCGCCGCATCGGCGGAGAGGTGATCTCCGCGGACTCGCGGCAGGTCTACCACTACATGGACGTGGGCACCGCGAAGCCAACAGCGGCCGAGCGCGCCGCCGCGCCCCACCACCTGATCGACGTCGTCTACCCGGACGAGCCGTTCAGCGTTGCGACGTACCAACACCTCGGCGAGCGGGCGCTGGCGGACATCGCGGGAAGAGGTCGCGTCGCGCTGATCGTCGGGGGGAGCCCACATTACATCCAGGCGCTCGTCGATCGCCTCCAACCCGGTCCGCGGAGCCCGGTGCTTCGTCGCTGGCTCGAGCGCGCGGATGCGCGCGACGGACCCAGCCGCCTCAACAGGTGGCTCGCCGTCCTCGATCCGCTGGCGGCTCGGACGATCGACCCGCGGAACCGACGCCGAGTCATCCGAGCGCTCGAAGTCACCATCGCGACGGGGATCCCGTTCTCGCGGTCGGGCAGACAGCGCGGCGTCGCGATCCCGGCCCGCTGGATCGGGCTCCGTCGCGACCGTCGGGGCCTTCACGAGATCCTCGCACAGCGCTTCGACCGTATGCTCCAACACGGCTGGCTCGATGAGGTCCGAACGCTCCTCGCCATGGGCTTCGAGCCGACGTTGCCGTCGATGTCCGCGACGGGCTACGCCGATCTTGCGCAGGTCGTGCTCCAGCGCGCGCAGCTCGGCGAGGCGCGCGACCGAGTCCTCCACGCGACCCACGCGTTCGTTCGACGACAGGAGACGTGGCTCCGCGCTGAGCGCCGCGTCGAGTGGTTCGACGCCGCGGATCCAACCCTCGCAGACCGCGTCGTCCGCGCGCTTCGCGAGCCATCCGGCCTCGCGCCACGCGGCGCGGCGGCCGACTGACCGTTCCGGCATAATTCGGCGGGTGCCGTCGCCGGCAGGCGCTCCCGGGTTGATTTGGCTGCCGGAACGGCGAACCGCTGGCGAATGAGCTGTGCTGGGGGACGCGTTGCAGTTCGTGAAGATGCACGGCGCGGGAAACGACTTCGTCCTGCTCGACGTGCTCAAACCACAAACAGTGCTTGAATCCGGTTCCTTCGTCGACGATGCGCGATGGGCGCGGCTGGCGAGGGAGATGTGCGACCGACACTTCGGAATCGGGTCAGACGGTTTGCTCCTCGCCCTGCCGTCAACCATCGCGGATGCGCGGATGCGCATGTTCAATCCCGATGGGTCCGAGTCGGCGAGCTGCGGAAACGGCATCCGGTGCCTCGGCCGATACGTGCGGGACCGCTACGGCTTGGGCGCTGGTGATTTGCGCGTAGAGACCGGCGCCGGCGTAACGACGATTTCGGTGCTCGATGGCGGCATGGTGACGGTAAACATGGGGCTCCCGGTATTTGCGCCTGCCCAAATCCCGACGGCCTTCAGCGGAGACGACGCGCTCGACGAATCCATCACGGTGGGAAGCGACCGAATCCCCATCGGCTGCGTCTCGATGGGCAATCCGCATGCGGTGACGTTCGTGGAGCCCGGTGCGCTCGACGCGTATCCGCTCGAGACGATCGGGCCGAAAGTTGAGCGCCATCCGAGCTTTCCCGAGCGCACGAACTTCGAGGTCTGCGAGGTCGTCGCGCCGGACCATATGCGCGTTCGCGTGTGGGAGCGAGGCGCCGGGGTCACCCTCGCCTGCGGTACGGGCGCGTGCGCGTCCACCGTAGTCGCGACGCGAGCGGGCCGGATTCGTCCGCCCATTCGGTTGGAGCTGCCCGGCGGAACGCTGACCATCAACTGGGCGCCCGGCGAGCCGGTCCTCATGACCGGTCCGACGGAGTACGTCTTTGCCGGCACGTATCCGATGCCGTCGTGGTGGTCGAAACCGGGTGAGACCAGCGGGGAAGCCCGGATCGCCAAGAGGGAGGCCGCCGTTGTTGGGTGAGACCGCGGCCATTCGCCCCGCCCGACGGATCGAAAGTCTCCCGCCATATCTCTTCGCGGAGGTTGACCGGCGAATCGCGGAAAAGCGCGCCGCCGGCTTCGACGTCATCAGCCTCGGAATCGGCGATCCCGACCTCCCGAGCCCACCGCACGTCGTGGACGCGGCGCGCGAGGCGGTCGCCGATCCACGCCGGCACCGCTACCCAGACTACTACGGCCTGCCAGAGTTCCGGCAGGCCATCGCCCGCTGGTATGAGAATCGATTCGGCGTCAGCCTCCATCCAGACCGCGAGGTGGTCCCCCTCATTGGCTCCAAAGAGGGCATCGCGCACATCGCCACCGCGTTTATCGACCCGGGCGACGTCGCCCTCGTGCCCGATCCGGGCTACCCCGTGTACAGCATCGGCACGATGCTCGCGAACGGCGAGCCCTACTTCATGCCGCTGCGCGCCGATCGGGGGTTCTTGCCGGACCTGGACGCCATCCCGGAGGACGTCGTCAGTCGTGCCAGGCTTCTGTGGATCAACTACCCGAACAACCCCACCGCCGCTGTCGCCCCGCTGTCCTTCTTCGAGGAGGCGGTGGCCTTTGCCCGCCGGCACAATCTTCTTCTCTGCCACGATAACGCGTACTCCGACGTCGCATACGACGGCTATCGAGCGCCCAGCCTCCTGCAGGTCCCGGGAGCGAAGGACGTGGGCGTCGAGTTTCACTCCCTCTCGAAGACCTACAACATGACCGGCTGGCGGGCCGGCATGATGGTCGGCAATCCCATCGCGGTGGAAGCGCTGGGACGGGTCAAGACGAACGTCGACAGCGGAATCTTTGATGCGATCCAGCTCGCATCGATCGCGGCCCTCGATGGGGACCCAGCGTGGGTCGAGGACCGGAACGCCCGATTCCAGGCGCGCCGCGACGCGGTGATCTCCACGCTGACGGACATCGGCATCAATCCGCCGGTCCCGAAGGCGTCCCTGTACGTTTGGGCGCCAGTCCCGCGCGGCCAGAAGTCCGTCGACTTCTGCCTGCGCGTCCTCGACGAGGCCGCGGTGTGGATCACGCCCGGCGTCGGCTTTGGCGCGAACGGCGAGGGGTACTTCAGGATCTCGCTCACGGTGCCGGACCAGCGCCTGTCCGAGGCGCTCGACCGCCTTTCGCGCCTGAAGCTGGGATAGGCTCGATTGCCGGTCCCTGGCACGGGAGCGCGATCCAGCGTCCGACGCATGCGAATCGATACGGAGGCAGCTCCGCAGCGCGCGCTTCTCGTCGCGGTCGAAACCCCCAGCGCCCCATGGGACGCGCCCACCTCGCTCGCCGAACTGGCGGCGCTCGCGCGAACGGCCGGCCTCGAGCCCGTCGACTCCATGTGGCAGCGCCTCGACCACGCGGACCCGAACCACTACGTCGGCAGCGGGAAGCTCGAGGAACTGCGCGACCGGGCAGCCGTCCTCGCGGTCGACGCCGTCGTGACCGACGACGAGCTGACGCCGCGCGCCCAGAAGGCGCTGGAGGACACGCTGGCCCGCCGAGTGATCGACCGCACGACGCTGATCCTGGACATCTTCGCCCGCCACGCGCGGAGCCATGAGGGGCGCGTTCAGGTGGAGCTTGCCCAATATGAGTTCCTGCTCCCGCGCCTTGTCGGGCGCGGCGCCATGCTCTCGCGCCAGGGCGGCGGCATCGGCACCCGCGGGCCCGGCGAGACCCGACTCGAGTTCGACCGGCGACGCGTGCGACAGCGCATCACCACCCTCAAGCACGAGATCGATGAAATCCGCGAGCATCGACGTCGCTCGCGGCAGCGTCGAAGGCAGCAGGCGCTCCCCCTGGTCGCCCTCGTCGGCTACACGAACGTGGGCAAGTCAACGCTTCTGAGCGCCCTGACTGGGAGCGAAGCGGTCGCTGCGGACGCGCCCTTTGTCACCCTCGATCCGCTGACACGCCTGATGAGCCTACCGTCTGGCCAGCACGTCCTCGTTTCCGATACGGTGGGATTTATTTCCAAGCTCCCCCCAACCGTCGTCGCCGCCTTCCGCGCAACGCTCGAAGAGCTGCGCGAGGCCACGGTGCTCATCCACGTGGTCGACGTGACGGACCCCCACGCCGCCGAATGCAACGCGGTCGTCCACGACATCCTGCGCGAGCTGGAGCTGCACGACAAGCCCATCATCACGGCCATCAACAAGATCGACGCCGTTCCGGGCGGGGTCGGCCCGGCTCCGTCGAAATCCTCAGCGCCGCCCGGAGACGCGCTTCCCGCGCTCGAGCAGCCCCCGGACCCGGACACGGTCCTCGTCTCCGCGCAAACCGGGCTCGGACTCGAGGCGCTCCGCGCGCGGATCGCTGCGAAGATCGACGACGCGACCGCATGGCTCGCCGCCCGGGTTCCCTACGAGCGCACGGACCTGATCGACCTCTTCCACCGTCGTGGCCATCCGACGAGGGTCGAATATCGCGCGGACGGGACCGAGATCGAAGGGCGGATACCGGCGCGGTTCGTCGAGCGCTTTCGGCCTTTCATCCTCGGGCGCGACGCGGCTTCGAACGCGTAGGGCACGCGCCATGGCCCGCGCGACGGTGTCGGGCGGTCGGATACACTTCTGTGTATGATGAACGCCTTTGATCCTCTCGGAATTCGCGGTCAGCTCATTCCCACGGTCGTCGAGACCAGCACGCGCGGCGAGCGCGCGTATGACATCTACTCCCTGCTCCTGAAGGAGCGCATCGTCTTTATCGGCACGCCCATCGACGACCACGTGGCCAACCTCATCATCGCGCAGCTGCTGTATCTGGAGCGCGAGGACGCCGAACGCGACATCCAGATCTACATTCACTCGCCCGGCGGCAGCGTAACGGCAGGCCTCGCGATCTACGACACCATGCAGCTCATCCGTCCGGACGTTTCGACGATCTGTGTAGGCATGGCCGCCAGCATGGGCGCCATCCTCCTCGTTGGGGGGACGCCAGGAAAGCGCTTCGCACTCCCGAATTCGACGATCATGCTTCACCAGGCAGCCGGCGGGTTCGAGGGGACCGCCGCGGACATCGAGATCCGGGCTCGAGAGGTGCTGCGGCTGCAGACGCGGCTTCGCGAAATCCTGCACCAGCACACCGGGCAGCCGCTGGAGCGCATCATCCACGACTCGGACCGCGACTTCTTCATGACGCCCGAACAGGCGCTGGAGTACGGCATCGTCGACCGGATCATCGGGCGTGCCGACGGTGTGGCGCCCGCCGTCGCGGCGGAGGAGCCCGCGCCGCGTCCGAGCAGGCGGGCCGCGCGCGGCGATCATTCCCCGGGCGACGAGCCCGCCACGAGCAGCTGACCGTCGACGACGCCGCTATTCGCGGGCGAACTCGACATGATCGTCGAGCCGAATCCAGACCAGGACAGTCGGCGGATCGCCTGCTCGACGACACAGCGCCCATCCCTCCTCGACCCGCCAGATCTCGCAGCGCTCCCCGGGCTCCAAGGTCCCATTCGGCGCCCCGTCGAGCGCCAGCGCGGGCGTCTCGATCCGTACGACGAGCCAGCGCGCCGCGGCCCCTGTGGGCCCTACCGGCGTCGAGGTCGGCGGCGGCGCGGTCGCGGTGGGAACGGGCGTCGGTTTTGGCGTCGGGCGACCGAGTACGACGGTGAGATAGCGCGGATTCGCGATTCGTCGCGCGTAGGTGGCGCGGAACCCCACGCCGCTGTCCGCCAATAGGCGGCTATCCCCATCACTGACGTTCGGGTGGTAATTCACCTGGCCGCCGTACAGGAAGACGTGCGGCGCCATGTGGGCTCGGTCTTCCTGCTCCCAGTGCTGCTTGTAGTTGTAGTAGACGATGGCCTTGATCTTCGGATGCGACTCGAAGACGTCGAACATTCCTTCGAGCCAGTCCCGCTGCTGTGCCATCGACAGAGTGCTGATGACGCGAATGCCCCACTCGCCCAGGAAGAATGGCTTCCCGCGGGCCACCGCGAAGCGGTAAGCGGGTTCTATCGCCGAGAGGGGCGCCCCAACGTACATGTCGAGGCCTGCCCAATCGACGTAGTCGTCGCCGGGGTAAAAGGGCGGAAAGTCCATGCCGCCCGTCGTTGGCGGCATCGGGTTCCACACCCAGGCCACGTTGTCCGCCCCTTCGGCCCGGAAGATGTCGACGGTGCGCCGCCACGCGGCGATGAAGTCGTCGACCGTCAGCCTTCGGTTCACGGCCGGGCCACAGCTCCAGAAACCGCCATTGAACTCGGCGCAGATCGGGCTCATGAAGACCGCCCCACCATAGTCCCGAATGTCGCGGGCGTACGCGTGGATGTACTCGTCCAGTCGACCCTGCGCCACGTCTCGGGTCGTGATGCCGCGGTAGGACGAATCCATATTGTCCCACCCGGACTGCGCGTTCCACTTGATGAAGGGCACGATCTGCCCAGCGTTAAACGCCTGGAATTTCTTGATCTCATCCAGGGTATTCGCGAAGGGGATAGGAACCCCGTCAGCGCGCTGCCACGTGGTGGGGACCAGCAAGATCGCCGGGGGTTTTCCCGCCAGCTCCTGGTCGATAGAGTCCTGCAGGCGGACGGCGAAGGGACGCAGATCGCCCACGCGGGAGTCGGTCGAATCCCAGAGTCGAACGAACATGCCGCTATAGGCGAAGCCATCCGGAGGCTCGTATAGCGGAGCACGAGCCGACGACGACTGGAAACCGGCAAGAGCGGTGATGAGGCCCATGGAGCCAACACACACGGCGGCAAGCACCCGGAGACGCGACGGGCGCGGATGGCGAAGCCGGGGCTTCGTCACCCCGACGTCCACCGGCCCGGCCACCGGGTTGATCAGTCCCTTCGAAAGGTGCCGCGGCGGGAGATTAGCTGCTCGCGGCTCGTGCCGCGGACGACGTAGCCGGCAAGCTCAGCCAGCCGGGTCGAGAGCGCGTCGGGCTCCAGGATGACCGGGCCCGCGAGCTGCGCGTAGCTATTCCAGTCGAGCGTCGGCACGATTTCGTCCAGCTCTTCCTGGCTGAAGCGCCAGAGGATTCGGAACACCTCATAGCTCACGAAGGCGTCCTCGATCGCTGAGTGCTCCTGGTCTCGAACGACCTTGAGCTGGTCTGCAACGCTCTGGAGCCCTGGCGTGCGCGCGATGTGCAGTCTGGCCTGGGCCCAGTCCTGCAGCTCCAGGTATGCGTCGCCCACGAGCCCTTCGACCCCGCAGCGCTCCGCCGCGGCTCGGACGAACAGGAGATCGTTGTATGTCGCCCAACCCACGAACATCGCGGCGTCGGCGAATTGCCGAAGCTGGCGGAGCGCTTCGTCGATCTGGATCGCCGACTTCCACTCCTTTGCCGAATACCGCGCGATGCGGATGGAGGTCTGATTCGACCCCCGTGTGGTTCGCGGGGCGACTTTCACGCTCAGCTCGGCAAGAACCGCGAGCTCCGGGAGCCGCGACCGCACTGCGCCGATCTCGATGATGTCGTGGCGATCGGGGTCCCCGCCCGTCATTTCGCAGTCGAGAAACACGAGGTCGTGCTCCAGAAGCGACGACGGCGACCCGCTGAATCCGCGATCCGCGGCGCTCATCGAAGCTCTGGCCGGTCCAGAAGCGAGCAACGGATCGGGCGCGTGCGCGCTCGGACGACGCGATCCACGGGCGGAGGCCTCCCCCATCTCGGGCGGGTAGTGGCCTCAGTGTAACGCGAGCGAGCGGCTACTCGACCCCGACCGGGAGAAAGCGCGACTCGTCATCGACGAAGTCAGGTCCGATGGCCTCGCGAATGGCCTGCGCCCGCTGGAGCTCCGCCTCGGATGTCACCGCATCAACGAGAGCGGGACGCGCTTCGGTCAATCCGGCCTCGCCGTCGATCTGTCGCTCCCCGATGACCCATCCGACGATGTGGGATGAGCTGAAGGCAGCGACCTCCTCAGGGCCGTTTCGACAGATGACGTTTAACTCGCCGGTCGAATACTCGCGAAGTTGGACACTCGTGGCGCGGGGAATCGTGACGCGGCCGCCGTTCGCAAAAAAGATCGTCACCGGCCTGCTCGCGGCTGCGCCGCCGGCCGCCGGATCACATCGGGCTGACGGCTGCGGGTCGGACGCCTGCTGCTGAGGTCTCATCGCCAGGGGCACAGTGTTCGTCCTCCAAGAAGATGGATGAAACTAAATAAATCCCTCATTGAGTGACTGTACTGTGTTCATTCGTTACCTGTCTCGCCCGAAGTGAGGAAATTCACGGCCCTGTAACTATACTGGTCGCAAATGAGGAGGCGGTGGAATCATGAGCTTTCAACCGGACTTGACGCTCACCGACGCGCGAACGACGATCGATCGCGCGCTCGCGCTCGCCCGATCCCTGAAGCAGGGTGGCTCGTTTGTCATCGTGGATGTCGGGGGCGGCGTCGTCTCTGCCTCCCGCATCGGGGAAGGGCCCACGTCGTCGATGTGGATCTCTCGTGCGAAGGCGTACGTCGCCGCGGTCCAGCGAGCCCCCAGCGCGCGCAGCGCCACGCAGTGGCGCGACCGGCCCGCCGTGTTCGCGTCGATGCAGCGCCTCATGCGCGACGACATCTTTCCTGGACCGGGCGCCTTGCCGATCCGCAAGAACGGGCGCGTGGTCGGCGCGTTATCGACGGGCGGCGGGATAGGGCCGTGGACCGAGGTGCCGGACGTCGATCTGAGCCCTCTCGCCGGCGCGAACGTCGAGGACTACATCATCTCCCAGGCGCTCGGCATTCCTTATCAGAACCAGCATCCCGACGTGGAGCGCCTCGTGGGACCCCGGATCGAAGAACGGACCGACGACCTCCCCCATTCCCTCGACGCCGCGCGGCGCGTCGCCGACCGCGCGATCGCCGATGCGGAGCGGCGCGGGTATCGCGTCGGCGTGGCCGTCGTCGACGAAGCCGGCCAGCTCATGCAGATGGACCGCATGGACGGCGCGCCGCCCATGGCCCCGGATCTGGCGGAGGCGAAGGCGCTCACGGCGCTCAACTTTCAGCGCCCAAGTCTCGATGTGGGCAGGACCTTGTCGGCCGACCGCCTCGCCGAAATCCGACAGATCGCACACTTCAAGATCCTTGCAGGCGGGGGTGGCGTGCCGATCATCGTCGACGGGCACGTGGTCGGAGCCGTTGGCGTGCATGGAGGCGGCGGAGGCGAGCAGAGCGACGCGGTCGCTCGCGCGGCGGCGGAGCGCTAGCGCTCCGCCGCCGCCCCGGCGTTCGATTACGGCGCCCACAGGTGTCGGAACTGAGTCGCGACGACGTCATCGTACGCGACCGACCTGGACAGGAGGCCGGCGTCGCGCGCGAACTGGGTCATCCCGTCCACCGCGTCCTCGGAGATCGTCGCGTCGTAGAAGGGCGCATCCCGCGCGATGAGATCTGCGATGAGGCCCGCCTCCTCTGAGGGGAAGAGCTTGTTTCCTACTTGAGTAGCGAGGCTCGGATCGGCCCGTAGGGCCTGCTGCGTTCTCACGATCGCGCGAATGGCGCCGGCCGCCGCGTCCGGATGCTCCTCGATGACGGTGTCCGACGTGAGAAGGGCCGGAAACGTGTACTGTCGGGCTGAGGGCGGGCCGTCCCCGCGGCGGACGTCCACGAGCACCGTGGCGATGCCGCGTCGGACCGCATACTCGGCCCGCATCGCGTTTCCCCAGAAGGCGTCCGCCAGCCCCTCTTCGATAGCCTGCGCTCCGATCCGCGCCAGGTTCCCGGTCGGGTCGTGCGAGGGCGGGGGTGGAACGATGCGAACGCCGTCGCGCTCGAGGTCGATGCCGGCGTCGACGAGCAGGCGCTTGAGCAACAGGCCTGGCTGGCCTGTCGCGCTGATGCGCAGCCCCTTCACGGCGGAGACGTCTCCTCGACGGGCATGGAGATCGGCGCGGACGGCGAGGAACCAGTAGCTGTGCTGCGAAAGCGCGCACAGGAGCTTCCCACCGCGCCACTCGGGAAACGCGACGGGACCGCTGTAGGCCGAAGTCCCAACGAAATGGAGGCGGCCCTCGCGGAGGGCCCGTGGCCGGTCCGCTGGCGGAAACACGAACTCGGCATCGACACCCTCGGATTTGAAGTAGCCCAGCTCGACGGCCGCGGTCGCCACGAAATACGACGGGGAAACCACGTCCGAGACGGTCACCAGCATCGCGCACCTCCAGGGGCCTGATTCTACTCGGGCGCATGCCCTCGCCTTCCCTGTTACACTGCTGAGGAGCCCGCCGCGGAGGAGAGCGATGCTGACGCAGGCCCAGAATGAGCTGTTGACCCGGACGAGCCGAGGCGCCCCGATGGGAGAGTTCTTCCGACGATACTGGATTCCCGTGCTTCTCTCGGAGCAGCTCCCCGAGCCAGATTGCGCGCCGGTCCAGGTCCGCATTCTCGGCGAGGATCTCGTGGGGTTTCGGGACAGCGCGGGCAGGGTCGGGCTCCTCGAGGAGCACTGCGCCCATCGCGGCACGTCCCTTTTCTACGGGCGGAACGAGGAGCATGGGCTTCGATGCGTCTACCACGGGTGGAAGTACGACGTGCACGGCACGGTGCTCGAGACGCCCGCCGAGCCGGCCGGGAGCACGTTCAAGGATCGCCTGAGGCACCCAGCGTACCCAACCCACGAGGCCGCGGGCATTATCTTCGCGTACATGGGCCCGAGGAATCGCCAGCCCGTGTTCCCCAACTATGTGTGGAGCCGGCTATCGCCGGACCAAACTCTCGCGACCAAGAGCTATCAAGATTGCAGCTATCTCCAGGGCGTGGAGGGCGAGTGCGACTCCACCCACCTCACGTATCTCCACCGGTTCTTCAACGGCCGCGATCCGAGGGGAATTCTCCTGGAGCACCCGGTGAGCGAGTACACCATCGAGGAAACGGACTTCGGATTGCGGCTGGTGGCCGTGCGCCAGCCCGAGCCAGGCGCGGCGTACGTCCGGGTGTCCAGCATCGTGCTTCCCACGGACTGCTGGATTCCGGGGGCGACGAAGTCGGTGCACTTCTACGTGCCGGTGGACGATGGCGCGAGCTGGCGATTCAACCTCAATTTCCGTGAGGACGGGCCGCTGGACAAATCGCGCCTTTCGGGCGCGATCGAGCCCTGGTATGGGCCCGACTACCGCAAGCTCCGCAATATCCACAACCATTACTTGATCGACCGCGAGAAGCAGAAGACCGAGAACTTTACGGGGCTCGGGCTGAATTTCATCATCCACGACGCTATGGCGACGGAAACGATGGGCCCGATCTTCGACCGGAGCCGCGAACACCTCGGGGTCAGCGACAAGGCCGTCATCGCCATGCGTCGCTACCTGCTCGACGTGCTCGACGCCTTCCAGAATGGGGGCGAGCCGCCAAATCTCGTCTATGCGGAGAGCGACAACACATACCAGCACGTGGACACCTTCGGCGAGACGATCGCGGGAACCAACTGGCGGGCAGCCTTTCCCCACCTCACGCGGTCGCGACGCGAGACCGGCGCGGTCGCCGCTGCGAGGGCCTGAGAACGGCTTGCGGAAGGTGGAGAGGCATCGTAGAATGCTGGTCTGAGGGTGAGTAGCTCAGCTGGTTAGAGCGCACGGCCCACATCCGTGAGGTCACAGGTTCGAGTCCTGTCTCGCCCACCAAGACCCGACGTTCTTGCCCGCAAACTTCGAGTTACGTTCGTCTTCAAGCGGGTCCTTCGCGCCACCAGGGACGTCCAGGCAGGCACAATGCGCGCCGGGCGGCGCCCACGGAGACCACACAGTACCCCGTGTCGGCGCCCTGATGGACCCGCCGCCGCACCTCCTCGCCGATAGCCTCCGCCTCCTCGATCCCGGACACGGATGCGCATTCCCGCATGGACCTGCGGCTTCTTCATCGATTGGAGGACGCCTCCCAACCAGCCCGGGAGGGCGCCGCTGCCGGGCCTGTCCTCCGAGTCGGGTTTGAAACGTCTGAGGTCGACAACAGGCGATCGGCGGCGGGTGAGGCGTCGCTGCGACTATAGTTTGAATGGCTCTTGCCGAATCACGCCGAGGTCACCATGCCAGCCGTCACCGTCGAAGACCCCCTTGCCCTCCCGATTCTCCCGACCCTGCCCGCCGAGCAGGTCGTGGTGCGGCCGATTCGATCCGTCACCAACGCCCCGGCCGGTCTCGAAGGCGAGGGATTTCCGGTGCGCCGCGCATTCGCCGGCGTGCCCCTCTCCGTCCTCGATCCGTTCGTCCACATGGATCAGATGGGTGAGGTCGACTACGCGCCCGGCGAACCGAAAGGAACCCCGTGGCACCCCCACCGCGGATTCGAAACCGTAACGTACATGATCGACGGCGTGATGGAGCACCGGGATTCTCACGGCGGCGGAGGCGTGATCACCAACGGGGACACCCAATGGATGACGGCCGGCCGCGGAATCCTCCACATCGAGCGGCCGCCAGCCCAGCTCGTGGCGAGCGGCGGGCTCTTTCACGGCGTGCAGCTCTGGGTGAACCTGCCCGCGCGCGAGAAGATGATCGAGCCTCGGTATCAGGACATCCGTGGCCAGTCTGTCGCGCTGCTTCGCTCACCGGACGGGGGCGCCCTCATTCGGGTCATCGCCGGTGCCATTGGGGAGCATCAAGGGCCCGGCGTCACCCGCACGCCGATCACCGTCGTCCACGCCTCGATCGCGCCCGGCGCCGAAGTCGACGTTCCGTGGCGGTCGGACTTCAACGCCCTGGTCTACGTGTTGGGCGGCCGTGGATATGCGGGGCAGGAGCGGACGCCCATTCGCGGCGCCCAGCTCGCGGTGCTCGGCCCGGGCAACGTCATCCGCGTCGGCGCGGAGCGCGCCCAGGATGGACCCAGCGCGTCCCTCGAGATCTATCTCCTAGGGGGTCTGCCAATCCGCGAGCCCGTTGCGCACTACGGGCCGTTCGTGATGAACACCCGCGAAGAGCTGGCGCAGGCCTTTGAGGACTATCAGGCCGGTCGCCTCGGCGTGATCCCGCCTGGCGAGTCCTGAGGAAGCGCCGTTCGCCCTCAGCCTGTCGGCTTCGCACAGGACAGTCCTGTCGAAGGGCGGGCGGGCTCCGTCCGCCCGTTCGCCCTGAGCCCTTCGCCTTGGCTCACGAGAGGCCTGTCGAAGGCGCCCCTCAGGCCGAATCACTCCCCACAAACGCGTCGATGTAGGGGTAGGGCGAAAGCGCCTTGAACGTGGTCATCGAGCCGTCGATCGGCGCCCCAGGAACCCAGTGAAACGCGTTCGTGTCCCAGTCCCAGAAGCTGTCGCCGCGCCCGAATCCGGTCCGCCAGGGCTGCCCGCTCGGACTCCCGTGGATTCCCGTGCGCGCCGGCAGGCTTTGCGCTTCCTCATCCGGCAGCAGGCGACGAATCGTCGGGTCATGATCCCACTCCACCAGCTCGTCCCACATGCGGCGATAAACCTGCATCATCTCGTCGTCGCGGACGACGAGTGCCGTGTGAAGAGGATGGATGTGGCCGCCAGTTCGGCCGCTCAGCGCATCGACCTTCTTGAAGGCGATGCGGCCGCCCGCCGCCAGCTTCAGCACGAGGACATCATGCGGGAGGTCGGCGTTCGAGACCGGGTCGACGCCGCAGTAGCGCGTGTAGAAGTCCGCGGTCCGGGCGAGGTCACGCGACTCGAACAGCGCGCCCGCGACGCGACCGACCTTGACAGCCGTCTCGTCCTCCATCGCGCCCTGGGGCAGGCGGTCGGGCGCCCAGAACTCGAGCTGATTGCCGTCCGGGTCCTCGAACCGAATCGCGATGCCATCCTCCCCCTCTTCCGACGTGCGCATGGCGTCAGAATGGGGCACCTGAAAGCGATCGAGGCGGCGCAGGTGCTCGTCGAGGTCCTCAGAACGAACGAAGTAGCTGTAGCGCGGCAACCCCCGGCCGAGGCCGCTGCTGGGGGGAAGCCCGTCCGTTCGGAGGGCGCCCCCGACGTGGCACGTGCTGACGAAGGTGAACCTCGTGGGCGGCGCCGCTGATGGCCGGCGGGGCCCGCCACCGCCCATCTGGCGATGCTGTGCGCCAAGCACGTTCGTGTAGAAGGCGTCCCATCGCTCGATGTCGGTCACGGGCACCACGTAGTGATCGATCCAGTACGCGGCTCCTGGGCGCTGGTCCTCCATCGTGGCCTCCTCTCCCGGATGATGTCTGCCAATTCTGCGCCGCCAAGCGGTGCGCGTCCCGCGCGGGGCTCGTGGGTCCGAGTATACCCCGCCTGGGCTGAACCGCCGCGCTGACGGATCGACGCCGCGGCCCGCTGCCGTCGACCCTCAGACCGCGCCTCCCCGCCACCGCGCCACGAGAGCCGCGTCGATGAGCCCTCGACTCACCAGCCGATCGTACGCGTCGATGGACGCCTGATCCTTCAGCACGTCATCCACGGCGAACGCCGAGTCAATCTCCCCCTTCTGCGCCATCCCTTGCACGATGGCGGCCAGCGCCGGGCGCGGCACGAGGCCATCCATCGGCATATAGCCGGTCGACCGGGGACCATCGTAGGTCTGCACGGGGACCTCCGACTCGCTCCTCAGCATGCGCAGCTTGCGCTCGTCGTCGTTGAAGGTCGAGGCGCGCATCCGCGTCTCGAGTTCGAACATGTACTCGTGGTTCGCCGGGTCCTGGACGAACCAGAAAGCGCGCAGGTTCGCCCGGAGGAACGCGCGAAGCTCCGCGCCGCGCTGCTCGACCGTCCGCCGCGTTGCCACGATCACCTTGCCGGGCGGCCACGCGCCACGGCCGCGGTAGAAGGTCTCGAGGTCGAGAACGAGCGGGTAGCCTTCATCCATGAGGCGGTCGGCCTCGCGTCCGTTGAGCGGCAGCACCGTCACCCGTCCGGACCGAAGCAGCTCCTCCACACCAGCGCTTCCGTAGCCGACGATGGGGTCCTCGACCCACTCGATCTCGCGCTCTGGATCGATTCCGAAGGTCGAGATGGCCGAGGCGAGGCCGATGTGATTGAGCCCCCACTTCTCGCGCACGCCGATCCGCGCGCCGCGAAGCTGCTCGGGGCCGGTGATCCCCTTCGCGCCGATCAGCCGCGGAGCGAGCTGCACCCGCCACCCGCCGACGATGTAGACGTCCTCGCCCCGAGCCCGCTGGAGGACGGCGGCTCGAACGTCCACCGCCGTCGCGATGTCAACGCCGCGCTCCCACATCACCTGGCCGAGGGCCTCGAACTCCCACCGCCCCGGAATGAGCCCGCCCCGTTCGTAGACGTACCGATCGAGCCCCTCCTCCCGTAGGAAGCCCTGCTCCTCGGCGACGCGGAACGATCGCTCCTGGCCAACGTGGTAGTTGGAGTTCGCGATGACGATCGGTTGGTCCAAGCCGCTCATCTGCGTTGCCCCCTTCCTGCTGTCGCGTCTCGGTCGGGTCGCTCATCCGCTCCGAATGCGCTGCAGCATCGACGCGTAGGCGCGCACATTCCCTGCCCAGCTCGTCCACCACGCGTCGTCCGCCGCGTGCCACGCGCCGCTGTTGTAGACGACTAGCGCGCCGAGCAGCTCATCGCCCGCCACGGGCTCCAAATCGCAGGCCCGTGCGCGCGCCAGGCAGCCGGCGAGCCGCCGGCACATGTCGACGAGATTGCCCGCTGGATCTGCGAAGACGCCGTCACGGACCGCGAGCACGTTTTCCACCGACGACGTTCGGTCGCCCAGGTAATGGTAGAGGACGATCTGCTGCCCGTATCCGAAGGAGATGTCCGGCCACGCGGCGTCGATGATCTCGGCAAGCCAGGCTCGGTCGTCAGCCTGGATGGCCGAGCGCGCCGCGGCTGTGGATCGGCCCCACCGCTCCGCCCGCGGGTTCAGGCCGGATTCCGCCAGCGCGCACGCGAGGGCGAGCTGGCGTGGGATGCTGGCGGCCTGCCAGGCGGCATCGAAGATCGGGCCGATCTCGTCCCCATCGGCGTTGAGGAGTGATTGGGGCAGGCTGCTATCCACGGCAATCCCCTACGAGACGATTGGCGCAGAACAAGTCTAGCCGCCCACCGCCGCCGACAGGATCGGCGGCTGACTCAGTCCCATCCGGAATCGGAGCACGAGCCACGCGGCCTCCGCCGCGATGTGCCACGACATCTTGGACTTCCCTCGGGCGCGGTCCGGAAACACGATCGGAACCTCCGCGAAGCGCAGACCCGCCTGCGCGCACGCGAAGTTCACCTCAACCTGGAACGCGTAGCCGTTGGAGCGGAGGGCATCGAGGTCGAGAATCTGAAGCGCGCTCCGGCGGAAGCACTTGAACCCGCTGGTGCAGTCGGCGACCGGCAGCCCGAGGAGCAGCCGCGCGTAGATGCTACCGCCCTTGCTCACGAGCTGCCGTAGCGGCGACCAGCCGACCACCCGCCCGCCCGGCACGTTCCGCGACCCGATGACGACGTCCGCCTCCTTGGCCGCGGCGATGAGGCGGGGCAGGTCCTCGGGCCGGTGCGAGAAATCGGCGTCCATCTCCACGACGAGGTCAAAATCGTGGGAGAGCGCGTAGCGAAATCCGGCGACGTATGCCGTGCCGAGACCCTGTTTGCCGGAGCGCTTCAGGACGGAAACCCGCCCCGTCTCGCGCGCCAGGCGATCGGCAATCTCCCCGGTCCCGTCGGGCGATCCGTCGTCGACGATGAGGACGTGGAGCCCGGCGTCGAGGCTGAGAATGGCCTCGACGAGCGCTGGCAGGTTGTCCCGCTCGTTGAAGGTGGGGATAATCACCAGAGCGGACATCGAACTCCTCCTGCCGCTCAATGCTGGGGGAGATCGTACGCGATCATGCGCCCTTCCACGCCGCGCATGTGACGTTTTCCACTTTTGGAGGCGCCTTGGGACGCTCTGCCCTTCGCGAGAACGCCATTCTGGCGGCGATCTCGGGGCCCTTCAACATGATGACGTTGCTCATCCCCCTGTACCTGAGCCATCTGGGATACCCCGTCGGGGTCGTTGGCGCGGTCGTTGCGCTCGGCGGCGTCTCGTCCCTCGCCTCGCGCTTCCCCGTGCCGAAGCTCTACCGACCGGAGCGGTCTCGCGCGCTCATCTTCGCCAGCCTGGGCGCAGCCATCCCGACGTGCGCGGTGATGCCCTTCCTTCCCGACATCCGCGCGTTCATGGTCATGTTCGTGCTGAATCGGATCTTCGTCGGGCTTGCTACGACCTTCTTCCTCGCCCGATATCTGGACCTGCTGGTCGCCGGCGCTGACCGCCGTCAGGCGATGGGATGGTACGGGGGAACGCAGGCGTTCGGCTACACAACATCGAACGTGCTGGTGGGCCTGCTCGCCGACTACGTCGGGTATCCGGCCGCCTTCTTTTACGGCGTCGTCTTCTGCGCCCTCGGCATCGCGCTTCTGGTCGGCGCGCCGGAGCTCCATCCGCGGCCGAAGCCCGCGACCAGCGGGGCGGCCGGCGGGCGAACGAGCCTCGTGCGGGCGATCGGAGATCCGGGACTCTGGAGCGTCGTGAACGTGGGATTCTGGAACAACTTGTTCCACCTGGTCCTGTCGAGCTTCTTCCCCGTTTTTGGCGCAGCCGTGGGCCTCGGCCCGGCCGAGGTCGGGCTGACCCGTGGGTTGTACTCCTTCATCAATGCCATCGGTCGGCCGAGCCTGGCCGCGCTGATCAGGCGCCTCACCTTGCGCCAGGTGAATTACCTCGGCCTCGTCGCCCAGATGGGGCTCATGGCCGCACTGCCGGCCGCGCCCGCGTTCGCGGTTATCCTCGGCATCTTCACCCTCTTTGCCGCGAGCCGCGCGCTCGTCGTGGTGTCAAACAGCGCTGGGCTGGCGGAAGAGGTGGACGACACGCGGGTGAGCCGCGGCGTGGCCACGAGCGTGTTCAGCGCAACGTCGGACGTGTCGAACATCGTGGCGCCGCTCGCGGCCGGACTCATCGCCAGTGCCACGGGCATCAAAGGGATGTTCCCGATCGTCGCGCTGGGGGCATTCGGGTGTTACGTCGCCGGCGATCTCACGATTCAGCGCTGGCGCGCGAGCGCGCGGATCGAGCGCTCCACGATCGCGACACCGGATCCACGTCCGTCGACATGAGCGCACGGCGGCTCGTGCGACCGACGCTCACCGCCACTCCCATTCCCAGACGTTCCACACGCGGGAGGTCTTCTCGACTGGCGGCTCCGACGGGCCGACGAGATCGGCGTTGAACGCCAGCACCTCCGCCTGGAGGTGGGTCAATACGACCATCGCGTCGTCCATCATCACGCGGATCGCATCGATGAGGTAGCCCTCGCGCTCCCTCGTGTTGACACTGGCCAACACTTTGCCCCAGAGGTCATCGAGCTGCGGGTTGACGTAGCCGATGCGGTTCTGCCCGCCCCAGCGAGTCTCGGGGAGGGAGACGTTCCTGCTGAACCAGACCATATCGTCGTACGAGAGGTTGCGGCGGTTGTAAGCCACGGCGGGAAACTTGCTTCGCAGCTCGTTGTCACGCCACTCCTGGGGAGAGAGGCGTTGCACGTCGCTGGCGAAGCCGGCCGCCTTCCAGTTGTCGACGACGATGGCGGCTTCGAGCTGCTCGACCTCGCCGGGCAGGTTGGTGAGCGGAAGCGTGAGCGGCTGGCCGGCGCCGTTTCGGAGTCGACCATCAGTCCCTTTGGTCCAGCCTGCCTCGCGCAACAAGGCCTCGGCACGCCCGGGATCATAGTCATACTTGGGGACCGCGCGCTCGACGGCCGCGTACGACGGGTCTCGGGGCGATAGCCAGTAATACGCGACGGGCGCACGGCCGGCATAGATCGCGTCGACGATGGACGTGCGGTCGATGGCGTAGTGCGCGGCCCGGCGGACGCGCGCGTCGAAGACGGCCTGGACCGTGTCGCCCCAGTCGCGTCCCTGGAACTCCAGAAAGCGCGGGTTCCCCTCGACGTACGTGACCTTGCCGCTCCATCCCGCCTGCTCGAGGGCCTGGCCCTGCGAGAACCCGATGTTACCGGAGTAGGCCACGTCGAGCGTCCCGCTCAGGAGGTTGGCGACGATCGTGTTCGCATCGCCGATGAAGCGCACGCGAACCTCGTCGATCCGCGGCTTCCCGAACACGAACCCCTCGTGGGCCCGGAAGACAATATCCACGCCTGGCTCCCAGCTCACGACCCGATATGGCCCGCTCCCGACGAACTCTTCGCGCCACTGCGGACCGTCGATGAAGCCAGCGCGGTCCTGCAGGAACTGCTCCTCCAACCGGTGCCGCGGCATCGGGGAGAAATCTGGCAGATGGGTGTAGCCCGCATACATGTAGGGCTCGCGCCATTCCAGGAAGAGCGTGTGGTCGTCGACCGCGACCACCTGGGCCAGTCGCTTCTCGACGACGGCGTTATGCGCGGGGACGTCGGGCGCAGTTCGTGCCTGATACGCGAAGACCCAATCCCTCGCGGTAATGGGCTCGCCATCGTGCCAGGTCGCGTTGCGCTTGATGGTGTACGTCGTCTCCATCCGGCCGTCCGGCAGCAGCTTCCAGGTCCCCTTCTCGACGCTGGGCAGCTCTTCAGCCAGATAGGGCTGGGGCTCGCTGCTGTCGCGGTTGAAGTAGGCCAGAAATCCGGACGACAAGGCGGACCACTCACGGTTTTGGGGCTGCAGGCTGGGCTCCAGCGACGTCGGCTCGCGCGTCTCCACGATCGTCACGGCGCGCTTCACCGTCTTCTCGGTCGAGCCGGGGGAGCCCACGTCGCTCGCCGTTCGGGGAGCGGCCGTCGGCGCGCCGCACGCCGCGACGGCGCCGAGCGCGATGATGGTCCACATTGTCGAGAGACGCGTCATCTTCGGCATCGCTCCCCCTTCTTGACTCGAGCGTCGGTGGTCGAGCCGGCCGTGTTGCCGCCCATTTTGGCACCGGGCGGCGGCCCTGGCAATTCGTGGCGCCGTGACTCTGGCGCCGCGACGACTTCGCTCCCGTGTGATGGCCGGACCGCGGCGGACGTAGCCGTAGGATAGGCAAGCGTGCGATCGGCGTGATCGCGACCCGCGCGTCGACGTGGTGGACAGGTTCACGGAGCGCAACGCGGCGCTGGTCGAGAAATTCCCGAACGAGCGCGAGCGCTTCCGCGCGGGCGCCTCGCCGGCGGCCAAGACGCACATCGGCCACATCCGACCAATGTGGCCGTTTAGGCTTGCGCGGGATTTAACACCACAGCCCGAGACCTGCCTCGACCCGTTTTGGCTCCCCCAGCTTGGAGGCACGGTACGTTGCGGGCGACGACCCGTGGGGGAAAATTCGCCCCCTCGAATCTGATCAGGTTCGCGCACACCGCAAATTTGACAGCGCCGCGGTTCCCGAGTAGGGTTCCACCTTAGAACGAATGATTGCGATTGCGAAGCATGAACCGAAGGAGACGCGCGCATGACGCAGCAGAAGATCGTCCCCGTTCGTTTTATCTACCGATCCGAGTCGATGGTTCCGCTCCTCACCGTCATGGAGAAGGCCGAGATCTGGAAGCAGCACGGCATCGACGTGCGCGACTATCGGTTCAGCGCCGATCCGCTCGACGCCGAGGAGCAGCTTCTCGACGGCGGCATCGACTTCATCTTCGGGAACCACGTGTCCCCCTACATGCGCCTGGCGCGCGGCGAGCCGATGGTGTGCCTGGCGCAGACGGAGAACTGGCTGCACCAGTGGGTCGCCACGGACCCCGCCATCGCGAGCTTGAGTAACCTGAACGGGAAGCGCGTTGTCGGCAAACCCCTCTTCCTGAACGGGAAATTCACCGGTCACGGAGAAGGTAACAAGATCCTGCTCCTCGAGCTGCAAGGGGTGGATACGAAAGGCGTCGAGTTCCTCCTGCCCAATACGGTCGGCAACGCCATCGAGGCGGTGCGCGACGGCAAGGCCGAAGCGTGCTTCATCGATCCGAACCGGGCGGACCGCGCCGAGGCGGCCGGCCTCAAAGTCCACCGCCTCGCGCCCATGCCGATGGTCCACAGCATCACCTTCACCACCACGTGGCCGCGCCTCCAGCAGGAGAATGACTTCGCTGACCGGATCATGAAGGTCCTCGTGGACTCGACCCACTTCTTCAAGACCAAGAAAGAGCAAACCCTGGAGTTGATGAAGGAACCCGTCGGGCCGATGCGCGAAGGCCAGATGGACCGCCTGGTGGCCCAGTACGACGAGCACGCCGCCGAGTACGAGACCAAGCCGTATCCCCGCGCCGAGGCCATCATCAACGTGCACAAGCTGGCGTGCATGGTGTATCCGGAAGCGAAGACCGTGAACCCGCTGGAGCTCTGGGATACGCAGACGTTGCGCAGCATCCACGCAACCGGCTACGTGGACCACCTCTACGGAGGCCACGACCGCGTGATCGCCAACATCCAGCGGGAGCTGGCCCATGGTCACGGCGAGGACGAAGACTGCGACTGAGCGGGGCTGGGCCGCGGGCTGATCACATGACTCGAAAGGAGTCGTTCGCATGCTGACGAAGGAAGAGAATGATTTTCTGACCAGGATCGGACCGGGTACCCCGGCCGGGGAGCTATTCCGGCGATATTGGCTCCCGTTCTGCGTCGCGCGCGAGCTGACGCCGGAGAGCCCCACTAAGTTCATTCGCCTTCTCGGCGAGGACCTCGTGCTCTTCCTCGACAAGAGCGGAAACGCGGGTCTCCTCGCGGACCATTGCGCTCACCGCGGCGCCTCGCTCCTGTATGGTCGGGTGGAGGAGCGCGGCATCGCCTGCGCCTACCACGGGTGGCTCTACGATTCGAAAGGGAATTGTCTCGAAACGCCCGCCGAGCCGGCGGACAGCAGGTTCTACCTCACCGTCAAGCAGCGGGCATATCCGGTCAAGAAGTGGCTCGGCCTCTACTGGACCTACATGGGCCCCGAGCCCGTCCCGCCCATCACCAAGTACGACGTTTGGGCGCGCAAGGACGGCACGCACCGCATCACCGTGCAGCCGCAGCTCGACTGCAACTGGTTCCAGGCGATGGAGAATTCCGTCGATCCGGCCCACCTCCCGATCCTGCATCAGGAGACGTCGACCCAGGGCCGGACGCCGCCGAGCGTCACCCGCGGCTTTACCGACGACATCGACCACTTTGACTTTTACGAGACGCCATACGGCATCATGAAGCGGCGCACGTATAAGAACGGTCTCGTCGACCAGCACCCAATCCTCTTCCCCAACATCTTGCGACACCAGAAAAACACGCAGATCCGCGTCCCCATCGACGATACCCACACCTTCATCGTCTTCGTGGGGTTCGACCCAACTCCCGATGGGAGCGAGGTGGACCAGCCCGACGAGGACATTCGGGTGCGCTACGTGCCCTCCTATAAGAAGCCGGAGGGCCTCCTGCACCCCAACACGAGGTTCGACATCACCGCGGACGTCCAGGCCGGCGACCACATGGCGTGGGAGACGCAGGGCCCCATCGCCGATCGCACCGCCGAGCGCCTGGCGACTTCCGACCGTGGCATTACGATGCTGCGACAGATGCTCCGCCGCGAGATCGAGAAGGTGCAGAACGGCCTGGATCCCATGAACGTCTACCACGATCCCGACCATGCCATCGTCGACACGAACCTCGAGGAGTCCATTCGCGATCTGGGGCGATGGCGGGGCGCGACGCCACCACCACCTGAATTTGCGCGCGCCGCCGCGCGGACCGGAGACTATTGACGCACCAATCCACGGCCGGCGTCGCGCATCGCTCGCGCTGGCCAGATACGAAGAAGGGACCACGATGGCTGAAGAAACAAACGGACGAGTCGGGCGACGCGGCCCCTCTCCCTACCAGCTCTGGCAGAAGGAGGAGGGGATCCCGGTCAACACCGGCTCCTACGTCACCGATCTATACACGCTCGACCTCGCGCCCTGGCCCCGAACGGGGCAGAAGGGCGCATTCGTCAACCTGGCCGACCAAGAGGAGGACGACGGCTACGTCCTCGAGATCGCGCCGGGCGGCCAGACCGAGGTCCAGCACCACCTCTACGAAGAGACCATCTTCGTCCTGGATGGGCGGGGCGCCACCACGCTTTGGCAGAAGGGAAAACCCAAGCAGACCATCGAATGGCAGCGGGGCAGTATGTTCTCTCCGCCGCTCAACTGCTATTACCAGCATTTCAATCTCGACGGCCAAAAGCCGGCGCGCTTCTACGCAGTGACCAATGCGCCGATGGTCATCAACATGTACCGAAACACGGATTTCGTCTTCAACGACGACTACGTGTTCACCGACCGGTACAACACGGAGGAGAACTACTTCACCGACCCCGGAACCCACGTCGGCATCCGCATGTGGCGCACCAACTACGTGCCGGACCTCCGAAACTTCAAGCTGGACGACTACCACGAGCGCGGCGCGGGCGGCGTGAACATGCGCTTTCGGCTGGCCAGCAACCAGATGGAGTGCCACGTCAGCCAGTTTCCCCCGGGCACGTACAAGAAGGCCCACAAGCACGGCGTCGGCGCGCACGTCCTCATCCTGAGCGGAATCGGCTACTCCCTGCTGTGGTTCAAAGGCGAGAAGCCGCGAAAAATCGACTGGAAGGACGGCTCCGTTCTCTCGCCGAAGGCGATGGAGTACCACCAGCACTTCAACACGGGGCCGACCCCCGCGGCATACCTCGCGCTGCGCCTCGGGTCACTCGACCGCAGCGGCAACGAGGGACGGGACGGCCTCCCCATCAGCACGATCAGCGAGCGCGAGGGCGGCTGGCAGATCGACTACGAGGACGAGGATCCTGAGGTGTACGCCCTGTTCGAGCGCGAATGCGCGAAGAACGGCGCAACGGTGGTGCTTCCGCGCCCGCAATACGCGACCGCCTGAGAGGGAGGGCTCACTATTCGTCCTGACTCCGGGACCCGTTTGCCCTGCGCCCCCCAACCCGTTGGCCCCGACCCTGTCGAAGGGCGCTCAGGACGGGCTTGTCGAAGGACGCGTGGGGCCCGCCTACCACGCCAGGGCGACGCCGTCGCTCCGTGGGTCGGCCGCGCCCAGTAGGATGCCGCGCTCCGCATCGATCTGAACGACAGCCGCGCGGCCGCAATCGTCGCTGAACTCCTCGATCGGAGCGACGTCGTGGCCCATGGCCGCGAGCCCGTCGAGCGTCGCGTGCGAGATGCGCGATTCGAACCGGATGCCGCCGCGCGCGGGCCCGGCCGCGGCGGGCTCGATGGTCCAGCGGGGCGCGTCGAGGGCCGCCTGCGGGTCCATTCCAAACGCCAGGAGATTGCAGTGGAGCTGGAGGACGGTATAGGGCTGACCGTCGCCGCCACTGGTCCCATAGGCGAACGCTGGTCGTCCGTCCCGCAAGGCCAGGGCGGGGGTGAGGCTGTGGCGCGGCCGTTTCCCCGGCGCGATCTGATTCGGGTCGCCATCAGCGATCCCGAAGTCCTTGGCCCGGTCGTTCAGCATGATCCCCACGCCCGGCACCATCACCCCGGACCCGAAGGGCTCGCGGAGGCTCTGGATCATGGAGACCATGTTTCCGTCGCGGTCGGCCGCGCAGAGATAGACCGTATCCCCAGAGGGAGCGCCCGCCGGGGCCTGCGCGGCGCGGCGCGGGTCCACCAGGGATCGGCCCTCGGTCAGATGCGTCTCGGAAAGGAGCTCCGCGAGCGGCACGTGGACGAAGGCGGGATCCGCGATCCTCGGTCGGTCCCGATAGGTCACCTTCAGCGCCTCAACCTGGAGGTGCGCCGCGCGCGAGCTCAGCGGCTCCCCGAGATCGAACGCGTCGAGCAGCCCCGCGCCCATGAGGTGCAAAATCGCCTGGCTATTGGGAGGCGCCACGCAGATTCGATGGCCAAATGCATCCAGCGCGGCCGGCTCGACCCATTCGCACCGATGCGCCGCGACGTCGCCCGGCGTCAGGTGTCCGCCGATCGAGGCGACGTGCTGGCCGATGGCTTCCCCGATTGGGCCGCCATACATCGCGCCAATGCCGTCGCGCGCGACGGCGCGAAGCGATCGTGCGTACGCCGACATTCGCTGCACGGCCCCAACGCGCGGCGGCGCGCCGCGCGGCATGAACGTTTCTCGAGCCGGCTCGTTGAGGTTTCGCGCCTGTGAACGGATCGCGTCTGCGAGCCGGGGAGCAACCGGGTATCCATCCTCGGCGAGTGCGATTGCGGGTTGCAGCAGGTATCCCAGATCGCGGGTCCCATATCGCTCGAGCGCCGCGTTCCAGCCGGCCACGCAGCCCGGCACCACCACGCTCAACGGACCCTTGTTGGGAAGCGCGTTGTCGTGGCCGGCCGCGCGAATGAATTCCGGCGTGGCGTTCGCCCCGGCCCGTCCGCTCGCGTTCAGAACCACCGGTCGGTCGGCGCCAGCGGCGCAGATCACCACGAACATGTCGCCGCCGATGCCGCAGGCGAAGGGCCAGACGACGCCAAGAACCGCGCAGGCGGCGACGCTCGCGTCGATCGCGTTCCCGCCATCCTGCAACACGCGCAGGCCGGCCGCCGATGCGAGATAGTGGGGCGCCGCGATAACGCCGTTGAGGCCCATCGCCGTCGCGCGTGTGAGGGCCATGTGGCTCACCCCCGGATCTGGTTCGCCCCGGACCTTTGCGAGCCCCTCGGACCCACAATATACTCGAATGGCACCAAGTCGCCGCTTCGGATGACGGCCACGCCGCCCGCCCGGGGCATGGTCCGTCCCGATCTCGAATCTCGCCGAATCGAGGACCATCTGGTTTGCAGGATGAACCGCGCAACTCCCCGACGCCTCACGATGACCTCACCCGGTCGTCCACGCTAAGCGCCGCCAACGACCCCGGGGACACCCTCACCCTCCCCGCCATTCCGCTTCCCGACGCGGTCGTCCTTCCGGGAATGATCGTCCCTCTACACCTTGAGACGTGGGCATACGTACGCGCCGTCGAGGTAGCGCTCCTCGCCGACAAACGCATCCTGCTCATCCCACGCCGCGCGCGGGACGAGGGCCCCATCGATCCCGAGGCGAACCACGTCGGTCTCGTCGCCACCGTCGAGGAATCGCGCCCATCACGCCGCGGGGGCCAGCGCGTTGTCGTGCGCGGCCTCGATCGGGCCGAGGTGGTCGAGGTCGAGGAAGAAGAGCCCTTCTGGCGGGTCCGCTGCCGCATCTTCGCCGACCCGGAGACCGATCCGGACGACGTGCGCGAGCCCATGCACCAACTCTTCGCGATCATCGAGAACCTCATCGAGCTGAATCCAAGCGTGCCGTCCGAAGTCCTCCAGTACGTACGGGGGATCCAGCAGCCCGGTCTGCTGGCCGACCACGCGGCGTTTTCGCCCGAATGCTCCTTTGACGAGCGACTGCGGATTCTGGAGGCGCTCGATCCTCTTGAGCGCCTCCACATCGCGACCGAGATCATGCGGCGCCACCTGGAGATGGCGCAGGTGCGCAGCAAGATTCGCCAGGACGTGAAGGCCGGCGTCGACAAGGCGCAGCGCGAATTCTTCTTGCGGGAGCAGCTCCGCGCGATCCAGCGGGAGCTCGGCGAGAGCGAGGGCGAGGCCGCCATCGCAGACGAGCTCCGGGAGAAGATCGAGGCGGCCGGTATGCCGGATCTCCCGAAGGAGAAGGCGCTCAAGGAGCTGAATCGCCTCAAGATCGTCGGCCCGCACTCCCCCGAGCAGGGGGTGATCCGAACCTACCTCGAGTGGCTGACGGAGCTGCCCTGGTCGACCAGTACGGAGGACCATCTCGACATCGGCGAGGCGGAGCGGATCCTGAACGAGGACCATTACGGCCTCGAGAAGGTGAAGGAGCGCATTCTCGAGTACATCGCCGTGCGGGGACTGGCCGGAGCCAAGATGCGCACGCCGATTCTCTGCTTCGTCGGACCGCCGGGCGTCGGCAAGACCTCCCTGGGCCGATCCATCGCCCGCGCCCTGGGTCGGAACTTCTGGCGCACCAGTCTCGGCGGTGTTCGCGATGAAGCAGAGATCCGCGGGCATCGGCGGACCTACGTCGGCGCGCTGCCGGGCCGAATCATCCAGGGAATCCGCAGCGCGAAGAGCAACAACCCCGTCTTCATGCTGGACGAGGTTGACAAGGTCGGGAACGACTTTCGGGGCGATCCGTCGGCGGCGCTGCTGGAGGTGCTCGACCCGGAGCAGAACTTCGCGTTCAGCGACCACTACCTCGAAGTGCCCTTCGATCTCTCCAAGGTCACATTCATTTTGACGGCCAACCTCCTCGACACGGTCCCGCCGGCGCTCCGCGATCGGATGGAGGTCATCACGATCGCGGGGTATACAGAGGACGAGAAGATCGAAATCGCTCGGCGGTTCCTGGTTCCCAAGCAGATCGAGGCGCACGGGCTCACGGCTGATCAGCTCCAGATCCCCGATGAAACGCTGCACGCGATCGTGGGTGGGTATACCCGCGAGGCCGGCGTGCGCAACCTCGAGCGGGAGATCGCGACGCTGTGCCGCAAAGTCGCCCGCAAGGTGGTGGCCAAGGAGATCGAATCAGCGACCCTTCGGCCGGACGACTTGGCGGACTTCCTCGGCCCCGTCAAGTACACCTTTAACCTGGCCGAGGAGGAAGACGAGGTCGGCGTCGCGACCGGCGTGGCGTGGACCGAGACCGGCGGCGAGCTGCTGTCCATCGAGGTTAGCCTCGTGGAGGGGAAGGGCGAGCCGGTCCTCACCGGCCACCTGGGACAGGTGATGCAGGAATCCGCCCGCGCCGCGCTGACCTACGCTCGCGCCAATGCGCGCCGATTCGGCGTGGAGCCCGGCTTCTTCGACAGCCACATCATCCACGTGCACGTGCCCGCCGGCGCCGTGCCGAAGGACGGCCCATCGGCCGGCATCGCCCTCACGGCTGCCCTCATCTCGGCGCTGACCGGTCGGCCGGTGCGAAAGGACGTCGCCATGACCGGGGAGGTGACCCTTCGCGGGCGCGTCCTCCCCATCGGCGGGCTCAAGGAGAAGATGCTGGCGGCGCACCGCGCCGGAATAACGACGTTCCTGCTACCGAGAAAGAACGCAAAGGATTTGGTCGAGGTCCCGGACCGCGTGCGCGAGATGGATATCGTCGAGGTCGATCGGGTCGATGAGGTCCTGGAGCGCGCCCTTGTCGGCGGCCACCCCACGGCGGCGCCTCCGACCAACGGCCACGAGTTCGCGGAGCCCACGGCGCCGGCGATCGCCTGAGAACGGACCGTCACGTCGCGAATCGCGCCCCGGCAAGCACGAACTCCGCGAACCGCCTGCCCACGGGCAAGAGCGGCCGCCGGCGCGAACGAACGAGAAAGATCGACCGGTGCATAGGGATTTCGGCGAGGCGCTTCACCACGGGCCCGCCCGGTCCGGGATCGCGCAGCGCGCAAGCCGAAACGAAGCCGACACCAAAGCCGGCGCGGACCGCTGAGACAATCGCCTGGGTCGTGCTCAGCGTCATGACAATGCGAAGCGGCGGCAGGTCGAGGCCACGGTCTGCGAGGGCACGGCGAACGGTCAGAATCGTTCCGGACCCGTTCTCGCGATCGATGAAGGGCTGATCGGCCAGAGCAGCCAGGGGAATCTCCTCCTGGCTGGCGAACGGGTGACGGGCCGGCACCGCGAGGACGACCTCATCGCGCGCCACCGGGTCGAAACGCACGCCGGCCTGGCGAATTCGCGCGCCAACCAGGCCGAGGTCCCGCCGACCGGCCGCGACCTCGTCCACGACGCGCTGGGTGTTCGCCGTGTAGACCGTCGCCTGAACCGAAGGGTAGGCCGAGGTGAAGTCGGCGATGATCTGCGGGACCATGAATTCGGCCGGCGTCGTGCTGGCCGCGAGACGCAGCTCGCCCTCCAGCGGGGCCGGTTGTCGATGTAGCTCCTCGAGCACACCCCAGTACGCAGCCACCGCCGCCTCAGCGTAGCTCTGGAACCGCTCTCCCGCGGGCGTGAGGGCGACGCCGTCCGGCGCGCGCTCGAATAGGCGAGCCCCGATCGATCGCTCGAGCCGCTGAATCTGGCGGCTAAGGCCTGGCTGCGTGAGGCCACGCTCGCGCGCGGCGAGGGTGAAGCTGCCCTGGTGGCTCAGGGCGAGAAAGGACTCGAGATCGGCAATGTCCACGGAGTTATCCGGATCGCTGGGCCTGGCGATGACGATTTAGCATAGCGCTTGAACGAATGATGCCACACGCTTTAGCATACGTGTCGGTCAGCTTCAGCATTTCCACTCAAACCCAGTATTCGGAGACTTCCATGCACCAACACAGCGTGGCGCCCGAGCTGGTCGAAACGGCGGCGGACCGCCGCATCGAGTATTTTCGGGGATTCTCGATCCTGCTGATCATCGCGGTGGTCGGGCTCGCTTACGTCAAGTGGATGCCGTACGTCGCCCGGACTGCCGACGTATTCGTGAGCCATTCCCTCGGCTCGTCCATCGTGTCCGGCAAGGACGCCGCCGCGCCACCGCCCTCCATCACCACCGCGGTCGATTATGCCCGCGTGTACATGGACAAGATCTGGCAGGCCCTCGTCGTGGGAATCCTCTTGGCTGCCACCATTGAGTCGCTCATCCCTCGCGACTGGCTGCTCCGGGTCCTCGGGCGATCCAAGCTCGCCACGTCGCTCCTCGGGGGCGTTCTTGCCATCCCCGGCTTCATGTGAAGCTGCTGCGCAGCCCCGGTGGGGCTGGCACTTCGGCGCCGAGGAGCCTCGGCGGGCTCGGCTGTCGCATTCTGGCTCGCGAATCCGACCCTCAATCTCGCCGTGTTGGCCTGGATCACGTTTGCCCTCGGCTGGCAATGGGCGGCGATTCGCGGCATCGTCGGGCTAGCGCTCGTCGCTGGCGCGGCGGTCGTGGTGAGTCGCCTCGTTCCGTCCTTCGCCGGAGATCCCGACATCGCAGCCACGAGCCGCGAGGAGTCCGGCCCATGGGCGCTGCGCTGGCTCACGACGGTCGTGCGCCTGACCCTCCTCCTCGTGCCGGTCTTGATCGTCCTCACCCTGATCCTCGGCGCCGTGCGGGCGTACCTCTTCCCGGCGATTACGCCCGAATGGGCGAACAATCCCTTGGTCATCCTCGGATTCGCCGTCGCGGGCATGACGTTTCCGATCCCGACCGGCGCTGAGATCCCCATCATCCAAACCATGCGCAGCTACGGCCTGGGCGCCGGTCCGGCGGGGGCCCTGCTCCTCACGCTTGCGCCCCTCAACCTCCCATCGCTGGCGATGGTGTCGCACGGGTTCCCGCCCCGCGCCCTCGCAGCCCTCGCGGGCCTCACCGCGCTCGCGGGCGTGGTGGCTGGCGGGCTGGCGATGGCATTCGGCCTGTAGCAGGCCGAAAAATGCGCGAAAATCATTTGTGCTGAGCCCTATTTGGCAGGGCGATGGTCATCCTGGCGAATGATCGGCGCTCGTCGGCGCTTTTCCCCATCACCGCCCTTGCCGCGATCCTTCTGATAGCGGTCGGAGGGCTGCTGGCATGGACACGCGCGGGCGGCCCCATCGCCCCTCAGGCTCCACGAATCCCGGCGGGCGTCGCTGGTTCGGAGCCCGACGGGCCCACGGTCGCGCACCTGCGCGTGCAGGTCATCGCCGCCTTTCCCCATAGCCGCGACGCGTTCACGGAAGGACTCGTCTGGCAGGACGGGGCCCTGTTGGAAAGCACCGGCCTCTACGGTCGATCCTCGCTTCGTCGCGTTGACCCGGAGTCGGGCCAGATCCTCCAGAGCGTGCCGGTCGATCCGCGATTTTTCGGGGAGGGCATCGCCCTAGCTGACTCGCGGCTGATCCAGCTCACCTGGCGCGAGAATACGGCATTCGTCTACGATGCGAGCACGTTCCAGCGCGTAGGCCAGCTGCGCTACGGCGGAGAAGGGTGGGGCCTCTGTACCGACGGCGCGCGGCTCGTCATGAGCAACGGCAGCAGCGCGCTCACGTTTCGGGATCCGCAAACCTTTGATGTATTGGGCGCTGTGGACGTGACCCTCGACGGCGCACCGGTCGACCAGCTCAATGAGCTGGAATGCGTCGGCGACGAGGTTTACGCGAATGTGTGGATGACCGACGAAATCGTCCGGATCGACAAACAAAGCGGACGCGTCGACGCCACGATCGACGCATCCGGCCTCCTCACCGACGACGAGCGCGTGGGCGCTGATGTGCTGAACGGGATCGCCTATGATCCCGACGACGAGACGTTTCTCATCACGGGCAAGCTTTGGCCCAAGCTGTTCAAAGTGACATTCGTCAGCGCGGACTCAGGAGGCTGAATCCGGCGGCACGGGGTGAACAGCAAGGACCGGAACCCCCGCGTCGCGAATGACGACCTCCGTGACGCTGCCGAGCGCCCAGCGTTCCAGCCCGCTTCGGCCATGGGTGGCCATGGCGATGACGTCGACGCCGGCGTCCGCCGCCGTGCTCGCGATCACGCCGGCCGGATCCCCGACCCCAACCCGCGCTTCCACGACGAGCGACTGATCGCGCATCTGGCTCGCGACGCGGTCGACGTAGTCCGCGCGCTCGGCCGGCGTGTGAACCTCGCCCGCGGGCACCGGGATCATTGCCCCCTGCACCGGGATCGCCTGCGGGGGCAGGCTCGCGACCGAGCACAGGACCACCGTCGCGCCGAGCCGCTGGATGAGGGGCAAGGTTCTGCGAATGATGGACTCGGACAGATCGGTGCCGTCCAGCGCGACGAGAATACGCCGAGGCGGCCGCGCCACGGCCGCGAGGTTCGCGCGGACGACCAGCACGGGCGCAGGCGATTGGCGCAGCACGTCGGCCGTGACGCTCCCCAGCACGGCACGGATGACCCCGCCGCGTCCATGGCTCGCCATCACGATCAGCTCGGCGCCGCTGGCCGCCGCCCGCGCCACGATGCTGTCGGCCGGTGATCCGTGGATGACCCGGCACTCGACCCGCCCGCCGTCCAGCATCAGCGCGCGGCCGCGGCGAAGAGCCTCCGTTTCTTCGCCCGCCGCCAGCAGCCCCTCTTGCGAGTTCGAGTCGACAGGCACCACCTCCAACAGCTCGACGTCGGCGCCGATCGCCGTGGCAAGCTCGCGCGCCCACGGTATCGCCCGGGCCGCGAGATCAGATCCATCGAGGGGCACCAACACGCGAGCCGCCATCCGGCCATCTCCTCCTTGATCGCGTCAAAGGATAATAGCTGGCCCGGGGCGACGAG
>DASRDP010000108.1 GCA_035652535.1 Chloroflexota bacterium | reverse complement strand
CAGGACCCGTCGCTTCCCGACCAGGGTTCCCAGCCAGCCGACCGGAATCGCCATGAGCGTGCTGCTCAAGAGGAGGAGCCCGGGCAGCAGCTGTGCTTCGCCCGCGCTCGTGCGGAGGATGTCGCGCACGAAGATGGACAGCAGGGGCAGCACGGCGTTGACCCCGGACCAATATGCGAGCGTCACGGCGCAAAACACGAGCGCACCCCGGTAGCGACGCAGGATGTCCAACGCGGAAAGCGCCTCATGCTCCGCACCCGCCATGCGCTCGGCCCAGACGATCGGCTCCGGCTCGGTGATGCCAATGGTTGTCGCGAGCGCCCCGGCGGCGACCAGGCCCCCGGCGAGCAGGAAGGCCCAATCGGGCACGCTATCGTTCCACAGCCAGAATCCAAGAGCGAGTATGCCCACCTGGGAAGCGATGTCCACGATGGTGGCCAGCGACGACATCAGATTGAGCTCGGCGTCGTCCGTTAGGTCAGCGCGAAGTGCCTTGTGGAGATCGTCGCCCATGTTGAACGTCAACGTGAACAGAAAGACCACGACGATGATGGGAAGGATCTGCTGGACGTCTGGTGGAAGGCCCAGTCCATGGGGGGCGGGCCACCGGGCGACCCACGGCGTGATGGCCATGAGGAGGCCGGAGAGGACCCCACCGACCAGAATGAAAGGGCGGCGCCGTCCAAGCCAGCCCAGCCAGATGCGGTCCGACCAAGCCCCAAAGAGCGGCGACACGATCGAGCCCTCGACGGACTTGGAGTTTCCCAGCAGGCTGATGATGACGTACGACGTCGTGAAGCTGGTGAGCCACAAGGACATCGTGTAGTTGTTGAATGCGCTGTACACGCCGACGCTGAACGAGCCGCCGAGGTAGGCCACGCGCCGCGCAATGGTCAGCTGCGCGCCCGAGCTGGATTCTGTCAACTTTGGCGCAACCTTCCGCAACCTTCGGCGATGGTTTCAAGCGATAGACCCGAAGGATACGGCGGGAGGCAGGCCATGGTGTCACACATGCGGACTCGGCACTCGATCGCCGAGCGAATCGAAGCGGTCATCCTCGTCATCCTCATTGCGCTCTGCGTCCTCACGCTCTTGGCAACGATCTTTCTCGGGCCCGGGCTTCTTCCCATCGTCTTCGTTCTCGGCCTGGGCGCGTTCGCCATCGAGCGGCTGGCACAGCGCAGCGAGGGCGATAGCACCATCCAGACGGCCATCGAGCGCGGTGTCCCGGGCGAGATCGCCGCGTGGGGAAAAGTGGCTCGAGTCGAGGGCACATGTCAGATCGGGAACGTCCCGGCGATCGGCGACACATTCGTCGTGGCGGGCGGACAGATTTGGCCGGCCATGTGCGCCCACGCCCAGGATGCCGTACGAAATGCCCTCGAACGAATGGAACGAGAGCCGGACCTCACTGACGAACGAGTCTACTACCATGACCCGTCGCACATGCTCGACCTCGAGCTGTACCGCGCCCCGCGCGCGCGGGTGGAGCGCCACCGCGGTGACGTGGGCGCGCCAACGCGCGAGGAGCGCGCCGCGGGTTACAGGCCGTCTCACCTCATTTGGGTTGCGCGGGCCATCATCTCCGGATTCATGGCAAGCATCGTGATGTCGGTGATCTTCTTCAGCGCATTCGGTATCGCCCGGCTGATCGCGGGGATCCCCGTCTCGTCTGGCTTGCTCGGGGTGGTTCGACAATGGTGCGACGCGCTCAGCACGAACCGCGTGCTGGATCTCGCTTCGAGCAGCCTGTATCTCGCCGGGATCATTCACGTCGTCGTCGGCGTCGTCTGGGCGCTGGTGTACGCTGGCGTGGTCGAGCGGAAATTGAGCGGGCCGAGCTGGCGCAAGGGGCTTGAGTTTTCGCTCTTGCCCTGGGCGCTATCGCTCCTCGTGTTCCTCCCCGTTGTCGGCGGCGGCGTCGCCGGCGCGGCACTCGGAGCTGGACCCCTGCCCGCTTTGGGGAACCTCGTCCTTCACCTGGCGTACGGCATTACCCTTGGGGCGCTCTATGGACCGCTCGGGGGGCTGCCGGCCGATCAATTTCCTCACTCCTGGGAGCGCGACAGTCGCTTGGCGTCCGACCGTCTGGAGCGCGCCATGGCGCGAGGGATCGTGATCGGCGCATGCGTGGGTCTGATCATCAGCGCGGTCGTCGCGCTGGCGGACGTTGCCGGTCCCGGGGGGCAGCTCATGGGAACGCCGCCGCTGGCGATTCTCGCCCTCGGGGTGATCCTGGGCGGTGCGTTCGGCTGTTTCGTCGGATCGATGACGGGGCTCACTCCCAGCGAGCCGCCGTTCACGCATCGCGAGCATCGCTCCGGCTCCACGGACGCGTAGCGCCGCGCGCGGGTCAAGACCGATCGCCGCGCATCCGGCGTGTAGACGCGGATTCGCGCAAAGCGCCGACGGCGTCGCTCGGATTGCAGAGGACGTCCGGCTCCGCGTACATTCTCTCTGGCCTTGGGAGGACGGAGATGTGCGGCCGCTACGGAGTCGAGCCCGAATATGTTCAGCTCGCGTTGCGCTACCAGGCGGTGGTCGATGCCATTGACCCAGGGCCTCGATATAACGTCGCGCCCTCACAGGACGTCCCGGTCATCGTAGAGCGCGACGGCGTCCGGTCTCTCACGCACCACCGCTGGGGCCTAATCCCCTTCTGGGCGAAGGACGCGTCGATCGGCAATCGCCTGATCAACGCGCGCGCGGAGACCGTCGCGACGCTACCAGCCTTTCGGGACTCGTTCGCTCATCGTCGGTGCATCGTTCCGGCCAGCAGGTTCTACGAGTGGCGGCGCGCGGGGAAAGTCAAGGTTCCCCACGCGATCCAGCGGAACGATGGCTTTCCCATGAGCTTCGCCGGCTTGTGGTCGTCGTGGCGGAGCCCGGAGACCACGGAGCCGGTCCACACCTGCACCATCATTACGACGACGGCAAATGAAGCGATGGCGCCCATTCACGACCGAATGCCCGTCATTCTGGACGATGACGCGCTACGCCCCTGGCTCGATCCAACGCTGGCTGACATCGGGGAGCTTCAGCGCCTTCTTGTCCCGTGCGCCGATGACGCGCTGTACGCGTATCCGATCTCGCGTCTCGTCAACGACGTCCGCAACGACAGCCCGCGCATCATCGAGCCGGACCCGTACGGCGAAGAGCTGCTCAAATCGGCCGTATCCCCTTGAGGAGGACTCGATGCTCAGTCAAGAAGAAAACGAAGCCGTATCGCGCGTAGGCCCGGGCACTCCCATGGGCGAGCTGATGCGGCGTTACTGGCTGCCCGGGCTCCTCTCCTCCGAGCTGCCGGAGCGGGATGGGCCCCCGCTCCGCCTGCGCTTGCTGGGCGAGGACCTGATCGCCTTTCGTGACTCCAATGGGCTCGTAGGCATCCTCGGTGTTCACTGTCCCCATCGCGGCGCATCGCTATTCTTCGGCCGGAACGAGGCGGCGGGTCTCCGTTGCGTGTATCACGGATGGAAATTCGACGTCCATGGCCGATGCGTGGACATGCCGAACGAGCCGCCCGAAAGCAACTTCAAGGACAAGGTCCGGGTGACGTCTTACGCGTCTCGCGAGGTCGGTGGCGCTGTATGGGTCTACATGGGGCCGGGGCGGCCGGCGCCACCCCTCCCCGATCTCGAGTGGATGACCGTTCCGCCGGAGCGCCGCTACCAGGCCAAGCGCGTCCAGCACTGCAACTGGCTACAGGCGCTGGAGGGCGAGATCGATCAGAGCCACGTCTCGTTCGTGCACCGGCGCTTCGACGGTGGCAACGGACGCGGCCAGGTGGACCTGATTCGGACCCGCGACACGCATCCGCGATTCGAAGTGATGGATACGCCCTACGGCGTGGTGATCGGCGCGGGGCGTGTGGCGGATGAGTCGCTGCGCTACTGGCGCATCACGCAGTTTCTGATGCCCTTCTGGTCCATGACCGGCCCGTACGGTGAGAACCCGATTCGCCACACGCGCGCCTGGGTGCCCATCGATGACGAGACGAGCGTGCTCTTCTCGGTCACGTTCCACCCGCTGCGCCCCCTGACCGATGAGGAGATCGGTCGGATGAAAGCCGGCTCTGGGGCAGGCTACGTCGGAGAGGGCAAGTTCCTCCCGCCGACGAGCCAGCCGTTTGGCGCATGGCGGCCGAGGGCCGGCATGGAAAACGATTTTCTCCTGGACCGAGCCCTCCAGCGGAGCACGTTCTTCTCGGGGATTCCCGAGTTCTGGGCCCAGGACGCCGCCGTCCAGGAGACGATGGGCCCGATCTGCGATCGGACCCACGAGCACCTCGGGACCTCGGACTTGGGGGTCATCCGCGTTCGGCAGCGGCTTCTATCCGCGGCGCTCGCCCTTCGCGATCAGGGTATCGCTCCGGAATCCGCGATGGACGGCTCGCTCTACCGTGTGCGCGGCGCCGCCGTGATGGTCCCCGCGGGCGAATCGTGGTTCGAAGCGAGTGCGCTGCACCGCGAGGTTATTGCCGGCACCAATCCGGGTGGCGTGTAAGGCGCAGAGCGAGATGCGGCCGCCACCCGGTGCGCGCCAGTAGTGATATGCGGTGCCGAGGCTACGGCGTCTGCGGCCAGCCCGCGAGACAGTAGCCGCGCCCGCGCACGTTTCGGATCTCATAGCCGAGCGGCTCGACTTTTCTTCTCAGCCGCTGGACGTGGGACCGGATGCTGTTCTCACCGCTGCGGCCGCCGTCGATGGCTTCGAGGAGGCCGCGCTGTGTGACCGGCGTCGGGGCGGCGAGGCGAAGCGCGGTGAGCAGACGGCGCTCGCTCGGCGTCAGCCCCGTTGGGGGCAGAAAGGAGCGAGGACCGCCGTGGAGGGCCGACCTGATGCCGGCCTCGCGAATGGCGGTTCGCCAGGCGTCGATTAACACGGCGGGAACGTCGGCACATCGATCACATGCGCCGTACAGGTCGCTCACTGCCATCGCGTATCCTCCATCGTCCAGTGCGGATCCACTCTCCGAGTGGACTGAAGTTTCTCGCTTCCTTGCCCTTTTTCGCCATTTCCCGAACGTTACTCGATATCTTACATTACGTTTCCATAAAGCTGCATTACAAATCCGCACATTTTAAGAAGTGGCTAAGAATCCTCAAAGATGCGAGTAATGTGCAATGGAGGTCAAGCGGCCGTCTACTGCGGACGATGCGCAACGGTGCCCTGGATTCTTCCCCGCGCTCCGCCGTTACATATGGGGTGGTGACAGCCACTCGCCCATGCGCCACTTCGTCCACGCCGCGTTTCGCCGGCCCGGGCTGAACCGGTTGACCGGTGGAAACTCCTTCAACTGCGCAAACGGTCGGCAGCCGTTGATGATCATCCGCTTGTAGGGTAGCGGTCGCCGGCTCACCCGATCTGCCATGGATCGAAGCGGATCGAGGAGCCAATCGCTCTCCACAACGCTTGTTCTCGCCTCGTTCGGGTCAAAACGAGTCGAAACGGCCCAGAGGACCTGCCAGGGGTCTTCGATATCAACGTCGTCGTCGACGATGAGGAACAAACGGCTTGGTCCGTGCATGCGGTCCAGCGCATCCATGAGGCGCGGAACGTCGTCCGCGTGCTGCTGCTCGACCGTGATGACCGTGCAACTCAACGGACCGAAGGCCTTTACGCGGCGAACGGGAATTTCGAGAGCCTCAAACCGCGAGAGCATGCCGGTGATCTGGCGAATGGGGAGGGTGAACACGTACCCGTCGCGGTTGTACAGTGGCGGCGCGCCATAGAGGATCGGGTCCGTCCGATGATAGAGCGCCTTCACGTGGATGACCGGCTCGGGGGTGGGTGCCGGCTCGCTGTACCCGGTCCACTCGCCGAATGGGCCCTCCGGCCGTGTCTCCACCTCTGGCGGCGGAATCTCACCCTCGATGGCGATCTCAGAGTGGGCGGAGATGGGCAGCCCTGTCACACTCCCCCGAATGACCTGGACTGGCTCCCCGGCGAGAAACCCGGTGTAGTCGTACTCCGGTGTCGATTTCGGCACGCCGCTGGCCGAGCACCCGGCGAGAAAGATCAGTGGCTCCGGTGCGAAGGACACCGCGACCGGGCACGCCTTGCCCTCGGCCCAGTACTTCTCCATGATCCGTCGACCGTCGCTGGCCGGCTCGGAAAAGATGCCCGTTGTTGCCCGATCGTGTCGTTGGACGCGGTAGGTCCCGACGTTGACGAAGCCGCTGTCCGGATCCCGGTTGATCACCGCGACGCCGGTTCCGATGTATGCGCCACCGTCGCCCTCGTGCCAGATGGGGACAGGAAACTGCATCAGATCGACTTCTTGTCCCGACTGGATGTGCTCGAGCAGCGGGCCGTCGTCGACCACGACCGGTGGCACAGGTTTGTACGCTGCCCACCGCGCCTTGAACGCGCGCATGAGTTGGTCCAGCGTCATCTCGGGGTCCAGGTCGAGGGCGAGCAGGCCGCGCCGGTGGCTGCTGCACACATTGGCGGCGACGCGGTAGCCCGTCGGATAACCAGGAATCGCGTCGAACAGGAGGGCCGGCCCGTTCGCATGCAGCGAAAGCTCGGCAATGACGCCGATCTCCAGGTTTGCGTCGGCGCCGTCGATGGTCCGAAGCTCCCCAATCGCCCCTGCCCGCTCGAGCAGGGTGCGAAGATCCACCAGGGCCATTCTTTGCTCCTCGATGTCGTTAGGTCAGCGTTGCCGTGAAGGTCGGTCGGCCCACCCAGGCGTCGCCGCGGTCAATGAGGGCGCGGCAGTGCTCTTTCCAGCTCGTCGTGGCGGGGATCACGCCAAAGGTGGCCACAACAGAGGGGAATCGGTTCTTCGCGGGGTCGCGCACGAGCGCTGGGGGATCGCGCCCTTCCTGCACGTCCCTCATGGCCGAAACGAGGAGCTTGCGCGCGATGACCAATGGTGCGTCGTTGGGTGCGAGGTGCTCCCGCGTTCGATCCTGGATGGCGCCGGCGCCTTCGGTAGCGCAGAGGTCCTGTGCCGCGAAGTAGCGCATGTCGATCCCGCTGTAGCTCCTCGCCCGCATGTCTTCACGGCGCTGAAGATACCGATTCGAGCGATTGGGAATCGGGTGGAACTTCGGCGCGGGTGTGAACAGATCGCGATTCTGGCGGAGCTGCTCTTTGTCGTACGGCTGGTCGCGATCGAAGGATACGACGTACTTCCAGTGGTGGGTATCGTCGATGGGAACGTGCCAGTTGAGCCCGCCGGCGGGGAACGCGTACATGTTGGGCAGCATGAAAGTGCCGACGCGAATGTAGTTACGGTCGGGCCCTAACGTGCGGATCTTGCATACTCGCAAGCCCACGTCCACGAGTTCGCCTTCACACCGCTCGTTGTAGGGCGCCGAACCTCTGTGCGATAGCTCCGCGAGCGTCCCGTTCGCCCCCGGCGTGTTCGCCCCATCCGGGGATTGAAGGTCACGCTGGCTGTAGTGGAGAAACGAGACATGGAGGAGGTCGATATTGCCCTCGTTCCCCTGGAGGTAGTTGCAGTCGCTGTAGATCTTTGTGGCGAACACGTGCTCTTCGCCATGGGTCAGGAAGTCGTAGTTGGGCAGGAGGGGTGGATCGCCCGGGCCAAGGTACGCGAAGATCATGCCGTTCTTTTCTTGGCAGGGATACGCGATCTGACGAATGCTCTGGCGCAAGGTCGATCCTTCCGGCTCGCCGGGCTGCTCGATGCAACGCCCGGCCCCGTTGTACAGCCAGCCGTGGTAGATGCAGCGCAAGCGGCCACCTTCGACGCGGCCGTAGCTCAGGTCGGCGCCCCGATGTGCGCAGTGAGCGCCTAAGAGTCCTGGCGAGCCTGCGGCGTCCGACGCGTCGGGCCGGTAGAGGACGAGATCTTCTCCAAGAAGACGGACGGGCAACGGCGCTCCACCCGGGGGCAGCTCCTCGGAGAGCGCGACGGGCTGCCAGTATCGGCGCATCAGTTCCCCGCAGGGCGTCCCTGGCCCCGTCTCGGTCAGGAGTCGATTTTCCTCTTCCGTCAGCATGGCGCGTTCTCCAGAGAGCCGGTCAGCTCTTCAAGAAGTCGATCACCAGCCGGTTGAACTCGGCTGGCTGCTCGTATTGTGGCCAGTGGCCAGCATTCTGGATGACGTGGAATCGCGAGCCTGGCATCTCCTTGTGCGCCATTTCGGCCACCTGCCATGGGGTGGACGGGTTGTGGTCCGTCCAGAGGAAGAAGAACGGCTGTTTGATCTGCCGGAGGCGCTCCGGGGTGAGGCTCACGCCAACTCCTTGCTGCGGGGGAGCGGCGGTCGCCGCAGGCTTCGGAAGCGCAGCGCGTCGCGCATAGATCGTGTAGCGAACGTCGACGAGCTCGTCGGTGATCGATTTTTCCGGGTCGGCGAAGAGCCAGGCGAGTCTGGCGCGGATGGACTCGGGGGTCGGATTCCCCAGCGCCGCGGCAGATAGTCGGGCGAACGACTCGCGCCCGGGCGCTGCCAACTTCGCCGCCTCCTCCCCCATCTCCAGGCCAGCGCCCGTGATGTAGACGACCTTGTCCACGCGGTCCGGATGCTCGAGCGCGAGCTTGGCAGAGGCGGCTCCTCCGAGGGACTCGCCGGCGAGGTGCGCGCGCGCGATGCCCATAGTATCCATAAATCGGAGGATGTGGTCGACGATCCCCTCCGTGCCTGCCAGGGTCGGATGCGAGTCGGTATAGCCGTGGCCCGCCATGTCGATGGCGTAGGCGTGGAAATGCTCGCCCAGGGGCACCACGTTGCGGTGGAACGCCTCGGCGTGGCCGCCGCTCCCGTGGAGCATGATCAGCGGCTCGCCGCTACCCGCCTCGATGTAGCGCGTGCGCATGCCCTTTGCATCGCAATAGTTGACTGTTGCGCCCAGAAGATGCACCCAGATGGATCGTTCGGTCATCGCCTGCGTCCTTTCTTCCCTGCCTTTTCGTGCTGGGTGGGTTCTTCGTCACCCGACTATTTCACGTCCCACTCGTAGACGTTCCCGATGTAGCTGGTTCCGCCAACCTGCGCGACGTGGGCGTTGAGCAGTCGATTGCTCACCATCGTTGGTTCGGCCTGGTAGAAGATGCCCATGAGGTTCAAATTCCTGGCGATGTGCAAGGCAATTTGCTCTACGACGCGAATCCGTTCCTCGCGACCAATCGTGACAAAGTAGGTGTCCAACAGTGCGTCGAACTCCGGATTGCGGTAGCGAGAATAATTGTCGCCAACGAAATTGTTCTCGGGGAGCGGCGTCTTCGAGCTGTGCATCCGTCGGAACGCGTCGACGTCGTTGGGCTGGCGCTTCAGGTCAAATGCCGGGAACGTGCTCCGGTATTCCCGGTCCTGGGACCGCTGCGGTGGCACTGGCACGGGCTCCATCGCGATCCCCAGGCGCTGCCAGTAGCCCGAGATCGCAAACATCGATTTCTCTTGAAGATCGTCTCCCTGGGTCGTTCGGATCTCGAGCGATAGCCGCTGGCCGGACGAGTCTCGGAAGGTGCCGTCCTCGCTCGCGACGTAGCCAAGCTCCTGGAGCGCGGCCGCCGCCGCGCGCGGGTCAAAATCGTAGTGTGGAGCCTCCTTCTCGAGGTTCGCGTAGTCTGGCTGCCCGGGGTTCATAACGGTATGCGCGACCAAGGTGAGGCCAGCCATGAGGCTATCGACCATTTCCTTGCGGTCGATGGCACGCATGAGGGCTCGCCGAAATCGCACCTCGGCAACGACGGGCGGGTTGGGATTGATGAACTGCGGGTACACCATGATCCAGTTCTTCATGCCGATCTCGGCTGTGCCGTCACGCCATTGGTCGCGGATCTGAAGCGCCTGATCCAGGGAGATGTTCCTGCCGAGCGTGACCTCGACGGCGCCTGCGAGGAGATCCGCGGCCAGCGTCGCCGGATCGGTGACGAACTTGATCTCCACCTCGTCGATCTTCGGCCTACCCAGCACGTAGTCGTCGAAGGCCTGGAGCACAGCGCCGCTGCCGGTTGTCCAGTCCTTCAGCTTGAAGGGTCCGGTCCCGACGAAGTCGCGATTCCAGTAGGAGAGCTGTTCGAAGTTGGCCCGGTCGTCCGTGTACGCCGCCTCGAGAAGGTGGCGTGGCAGGATCGTCGTGACACGCTGGCTCAGAAGCTGGTCCGCTTCCACGAACGGCTGCTTCCATCGCACGCGCGCGGTGTCGGCGGCGACCACCTCAACGCGGTCGATGGAGTCGTATGCGAGCTGCCGGAAGTAGGGAAGGTCGCGGTCCTGAACAACCTGCAGCGTGAAGACAAGATCGTCCGCGTCGAGCGCCACGCCGTCGTGCCAGCGCGTGTTCGGCTTGATCTGATACGTCGTCTCCATCTGTCCGTCGGGCGAGAGAGTCCAGAGGCCATTGTCGAGGCTGGGCACGGCAACGGCGAGCTGCGGGATGAGCTGGCCCTGCGCGTCCGGCATGACCATGTCGGCGCTCACCATCTGCTCGAGCTCGTCCGCTCCCGCCAGGACGATTCCGCTCTGGTTGGCGCGCGAGATGAGCGCCTTGGGCTCGCTCTTGACCGCCGCGGTGATGCGTTTGGGGGCGCGGCTCGCGGCGGAGTCCGCGGATGGCGCTTGGCGCAGGGCTGGCGCGGGCGCGCACGCGGCGAGAAAGATGGCCAGCGTGAGCCCCACTGCCGGGAGCCAGTTTCGCGCCACACCCGCCATCTACGAACCCACCGCGGCTGCGCGCAGCGTCGGCTGCCAGTGCGCCAGCTCCTCGATGAGCGAGCGCCAGCGCGCGCTTACGTCGGCGCGCTCGTCCGCGGAGAACACGTTGCTGTCAGGAAAGCTCTCGCGCCATGCAAACGGGCGGCACGCGTCGATCAAGGTCCGGCCGATGGTGAAGTCGCCCGATTCTTTCTGGACAGGGGTCAGCCGCGGATCGAGATCGCTCGTCCAGGCGGACGGGATCACCTGCAGGGCCCGGTCGGGATTCACGCGCGTGCACAGCGCCCACAGCACGTCGCGCATGTTCGATGGATCGATGTCGTCGTCCACCGCCACGTACGTGCTGTACATGCTGGCGCCGGATCGCAAACCGGCTGCCGCGAGCAGCGCCTGCCGAGCGTGCCCCGCGTAGCGCTGTCGGAGGGCGATCACAACCATCAGGCCGTTGCAGTGTCCCCACACCCCCGCCACGTCGCTGATCCCGCTTCGTTCCAAGTGTTCCCACATGAGCGCGGCATTCCCCGGCAGATCGCTGTCCCAGTGCAGGATCGGCCGGAGCGGCGGGCTCCCGTAGATGATGGGCTCGTCTCGGTAGGAGATCCGTTCGACACGGATTACGCATTCGGGCCCGGTGTGGGAATAGTAGCCGGGCCATTCTCCGAAGGGTCCCTCCGCCGCAGTTTCTTCCTCCGGCGGTGGGATGTGGCCTTCGAACACGATCTCGGCCTCGGATGGGACGGGAATTCCCGTGGCGGTCCCCGGAAGCACGGAGACCGGCTCTCCGCGCAGCGCGCCGGCGTAGTCGTACTTGCGGCCGGTCCGGCCACTCGTCGCGACGAGGAATGTGACCGGCTCGCACCCGAGAACCACGGCGACAGGGCACGGCAGGCCCGCGCGCCAGTACTTCTCCGCGATGATCCGACCGGCCTTGTGCTGGAGGATCCAAACGCTCAGGCGATCGCGCCCCTGGACGCACGCGCGATACGTGCCGTAGTTCACGAGCCCCGTCTCCGGATCGCGCATGAGGATGATGTCTCCCGTTCCGATGTAGCGCCCGCCATCCCGCGAATGCCACGTTGGCGCCGGGAAGAGACCGACGTCCACGTCGTCGCCAGCGAGCTGCTGGCTCAGGATCGGGCCGTCGTCCACGATGGTGGGTGCAATGAGCTCCAGACCGCGCTGCCGCCGGCGGAGCATCTTCGCCAGTTCGATGGGATGGGCATCGGGAGGAAGATCGAGGGCTAGGGCGTATCGACGACGATTGTTGTGGACGTTGCTCGCGACGCGGAAGGTCGGGTCGAATCCATCGAATCGATCGAACACGAGCAACGGTCCGCTGTACTCGGCGCCCAGCTCCGTCAGGCAGCCAACGTCGCGGTCCCGGTCCGCGCCTTGGATGAATTTGACATCGCCCATTCGATCAGCCGCGTCGATGAACTGGCCCAACGATTGGTATGGCATCCATATGCCTCCTTGGGCCAATCGTATACCATGCCGTGGTCGGGATCCCCAAGGCAGGCAATGCCGCGCGGCGAGCCGCTCTGAATCGAGCGCGCGGTCCGACTTCGTGGTGGGTGGGTGCGCGGAGGAGATGCTCGACCGCCAGCGCGAGCGCGCTGCCACGCGGTGGGCCGGTCACGACGCCGCGATGGCTCCGCGCACGACGCTGATCGTGTCCCGGAGCGAATCGCGCGTGCACAGCTCGGCGAATCCGCGCTCCATACACTCGCCGCGCCAGATTTGGCGCGCGTCGATCGGTGTGTCGATCTCGCCGAGCAGGCGCATCTCGTCAATGACGGCCTGCAATTCGCCGGGGTCAACCTGCCCGTCCAGCGGCATCAGGCTGTCTTCCATATTCGGGGCGCGCCGCATAATCCGCAGCTTGCGCTCGTCTTCGTTGTGGGTGAAGTCGCGGCGCATGCGCGTTTCGAGATCGTAGAGGTAGTCGAAGTTCCTGGGGTCTCCCCAAAACCAGAATGCGCGAAGGTTTGCTTTGAGGAACGCGGTCAGCTCTGCCGCACGCCGCTCGATCGTAAGGCGGGTCGCCACGATCGCGCGCCCCGGCCTGCGGCGGCGCTCTGGGGCTCCTCCATCGAGCAGCAGGTTGAACCCTTCGCTGACGAGCTGGTCCGCGAATTTCCCGCTCGTCGTGATGGCATCGACCCGCCCGGTCCGCAACATGTCCGCATGCTCCTGCGAGTCCGGGTATGCGAACACCGGGTCCATGACCCACTCCACTTCCGTGCGGGGGTCGATACCTGCCCGAATGAGCGCCACGATGATCAGACGGTCCGAGAGGCCGCCCAGCTCGCGTAGGCCGATGCGCTTTCCGCGCAGGTGTTCGGGGCGCGTGATCCCTCGTCCGCTGATCACTTTGGGCCGCGTCATGTAGCGCCAGCCGCCCACGATGAACAGCTCTTCGCCTTTGGCCCACTGGTGCACGACCGAATCGACGTTGGCGCCGCAGGCGATGTCGACGCCGTGCTCCTTCATGGCGAGCGCCAGGCCTTCGCGTTCGAGTGGGCCCGGAATCAGGCCGCGGTAGTCGTACACGTATTCCGTCAGCCCTTCCTCACGAAAATAGCCCTGTTCCTCGGCCACCCGGATCGATCGCTGGTGGCCGACGTGGTAGCCGGTCGTGGCGATGAGGAGCGGCTGGTCCAGTCCACTCATTCGACGTTTCCCTTCTAAAGGCGGAATCGATCTTGGGCCGGTACGGATTCAGTCCGCGGGAGCCGACCCCGCGCCTGAGAACCGGGCGGCGGGGAGCTTCGCGGATGTCGAAGTGACGCGCACGACCAGCCGGCCATCCTGATTGCGGATCTCGCACGCTCGCTTGAGGAACAGCATCGGCCCGCTCCGCCCCTGGCGCGCGTACACATCCACGAGGCGATACTGGATCGTGAGCCGGTCGCCCACGTACACCGGCTCGAGCCATTCGACCTCGTGGCCGGCGTTCCGGGTGTTGGTAAAGTTCGGCGGCAGCTCGATGCCCGCCCACGGCATGGCATCGCCCATCTCCCACTCGGGCGCCCTTCGGTACACCTGGAGAATCAGGATCGGCGGGACGCGTCGGCCGCGAAATCCAGCGGCCCGCGCATACGCGTCGTCCATCCACAACGGATTTCGATCTCCTGTCGCCTCCACGTACCGGCGGACGTCGGAGGCGGAGATCTCCTCGGGGAGCTCCATCACCGGCGACGTTTTGCCGATGCACGCGCGCATTTGGTCGGTCACGAGATTCTCGATGCTCGGGATCATGGGCATTCGCTCCGTTGGGGCCTCTCCCGCGCTGCGAAGGGCGGCATCACCCGGCGCCCGTCGGAGCGGCCGTTCTCCTGGGAAGGGAGATGGTGCATCGCCCTTCGACGATCCTCACACCGTCTTGGTTCGTTCCGGTGAACTCGCACACGACCCATGGGTCGGCGCTCGACGGCGATTTCTCGACGACGCGAGCGGCGAATCGCATCAGGTCGCCTTCGAAGGTCGACGCTGTGTGCCGGAGGCTCATGCGGCGCAGGTCGCCCAGAGGACCGGCCCAATCCATGAGCATGCGGGCGAGGTAAGCCTCGCGAAGCGCGCCGCTGGCGATGACGGTCTTGAGCCCCCGCATCGCCCGGGCCGCGTCGCGATCGGTATGGGTGGGGCTGGGGTTCTCCTGAACGCCGGCCCACTGGATCGCCGCGACCAAGGTGTGGGGTCCGAACTCGCGATCAGGAAGCGCAGCTCCGGGCTCCACGTCCTCGAAGAAGACGCGCTGGTCGACTCGTGCCATGTGCGTGCTCCTCAGCCGTTGCCTCGGGATCATCTCGCTTGGCGCGTCACGTCCTGACGCCGAGGTTCAGCCCCAGCGAGCGCGCGAGCATCGCGACCCCCAGGGTCAGTCCGGTGATGATAACGGTAACGACCGTTGCCGCCTCGCGCTGGCCAGCGGCCACCATGTCGAGGATCAAGAGCGAAAGCGGGCGTGTTTCGGAGGTTGCCAGCATCACCACGCTCGACGTCGCATTGGCCGTGAACATGAACTTTAACGTCGCGACTAGGATAAGCGTGGGAGCGATGAGTGGAACGACGATGCGCACGTAGGTGCCGAGCCAGCCTGCGCCGGACATTCGCGATCCCTCCTCCAGCTCGGGCCCGAGCTGGAGGAACGCGCTCTTCATGATCTGGGTTGACAGGGTGACGCTGCCCATGACCGACGCGATGATGAGTACGAAGATGGTCCCGTACAGCGGGGTGAAGAGGGGTGTCCCCAGGAACATCCAGAGCAATCCGAGCCCGGCCAGGGCCCCCGGTATCACGCTGGGCACCCAGAGAATGGCGTCGAGCAGGCCGCGGCCCCAGACCCCCTTCGCCCGGACGACGACGTACCCGACGAGCGCGAAGAGGAGCGGCCCGGCCACCGCCGCGCTGCCCGCGATGACCAATGTGTTGCCGAGCGAGCGAAGAAACGCCGTGCTCCCCAGCGTTCGCTGCCAGTTCGCAATGGTCCACGGCTGCGCGATGGCGAAAAAGCCGAAACGGGTCATGAAACTGCCCGCCACGACCGAGAAAATTGGGACCACGACCAGCAGCGCGACGATCAGCGCTACGAGGGCGAACATCGGCCATCGCCACCGGCCGAGGTCGATCAGCGCGGGCTTCATGCGTCCGGTGACCGTCGTGAAGCTTCGCCGAGTTGTGAGCCAACGCTGGATCGGGACGCCGACAACCAGCAGCAAGAGGGTAACGCTTCCCAAAGCCGTGGCCTGGCCGACCAGGGGAGGCTCCTGCCGCACCAGCTGGACGATCTTGGTCGAGTACACGAAGAAGTTGATGGGCGTCCCCAGCAGCAGCTCGATCTCGAAGGACTCAAAGAGGCGCAAGAAGGCCAGCATGAACACGATCACGAGCGGCGGAGTGAGCACGGGCAGCGTCACTCGCAGGAACGTCGACCACGTCGACGCGCCCGCCATCCGGCTGGCTTCCTCCAGGGCGGCGTCCATGTTGCGGAAGGCGGGCGTCAGCAACATGACCTTCGAGGACACGGCGTGGGAAACGAGATGGACCCAGATGATTCCCCAGAACGAGTAGATGTTGAACGGCCCTGCCTGCAGCCCGAAGAGGTGCGCCGTGACCTGATTTAGCAGCCCCTGACGTGGATCGAGGATGAGAATCCATCCAAGGGTTGTCGAAAGCGCCGGGAGAAAGAACGAAAGCCAGAAGAGGAACTCGAACCCACGCGCCCATGGAAGGTTGGTGCGCCCCAGGATCCACGCGAGGACGACGCCCAGAGGAAAGGACAAGACCTGATACCAGAACGCGACCGCTATGGTATTTCCGAGCGCCTGAAATAGGCCCGGAGTCCCCCACGCGTCCACCCAGGCGCCGATCCCGTACACGGGAGGCTGGCCGATGCGGGCGACGTTGAAGCTGTTGATGAGGATGAGCGCCAATGGGTAGACGAGGTAGAAGGCAAAGGCACCAATCAGGACCACCATGCCGATCTGCGCCCAGCTCGGGCTGAGCCAGGCATGGGCCCTCTGCCCGGTTGGAGCTCCCGACCGCCGCGCTTGCGCTACCCGGGCCACACGCAGAGCGCCTCCGGCGGGAGTTCGAGATAGACCTCGTCGCCCACGTTGAAGATCTGAGTTGTCGGGAGGGACAAGACGTGCCTCGCCTGGCCAACTTCCGCGACGTATTCGAACCGATCGCCCACGAAGAGGGTCGACCGGATGCGAGCAGGCACGACGTTCTTGGGATTCCCCGCGCGCTCGCACGTGACGGCGATCTGCTCAGGACGGATGGATAGCTGAACGAGATCGCCCGGGTGGAGCGCCTCGCCACGGCGTGGCAGCTTCGCGATCCGGGATGCCGTCAGCTCCACGCCCTCGACGCCCACGAGAGCGACGTGGGCAGCGCCGTCGTCGATGCGGGTGACCCGCCCGTCGACCGTCAGGGTGCGTCCGAGGAAGCTCTGGGCAAAGGGCGTGGCTGGATTTGTGTAGACGTCTCGCGGGGTGCCGAGCTGCTCGAGATGGCCGTTGTTCATGATTGCGATGCGATCGGACACGCTGAGCGCCTCGACCTGATCGTGCGTCACGAAGATCGTCGTTACGCCGAGGCGGGCCTGCAGCTCTTTCAACTGGCGGCGCATCTCGTCGCGGAGCAGCGCGTCGAGGTTGCTGAGTGGCTCATCGAGCAGCAGGACCTCCGGCGAGAACACCAGGGCGCGCGCCAGCGCGACGCGCTGCTGCTGGCCGCCACTGAGCTGGGGGGCCTGGCGGTTGGAAAGCTCGCCCAGCCCAACAAGACGAAGCGTCTCCTCGACGCGGCGACGAATCTCCGTCCTGGGTGTCCGCCGTAGCTTGAGAGGATAGGCGACGTTTTCGAACACCGTCATGTGCGGCCACAGCGCGTACGACTGAAACACCATCCCCATGTTCCGGCGCTCGGGCGGAACGAACAGCCGACGGTTGACGTCGACGAGGGCCCGGCTGCCAAGTCGGATGGCGCCTGCATCGGGCTTTTCGAGCCCGCCAATACATCGGAGGGTGGTCGTCTTTCCGCAGCCGCTCGGACCCAGAAAGGTGAAGAACTCCCCCTCGCGGATTTCGAGATCGAGGTCGTCCACGGCGGTCATCGGGCCGAAGCGCTTCGTCAAGGATTCGATGAGGAGCATGGGGGGATTTTGGCGCGTGCGCGCATGCGTATTCAAGGCAAATTGCGGCCTGGCAATCCCGCACAACCCCTCAGCCTATAATGAGCGCCATCCTCAGGGAACATGGGAGAGCCGGATGAGCGCTCTGGATCAGCCGATCCTCATTGCCAACTGCAACTACCACGTCGGGCACCAGATGTCTTTTCGGGCGGCGGAGGAGCAGGGCTTTTTCCGCGAGGAGGGCCTTTCCGACTACATCTACGAATGTGGTGGGATCGTTCCGGGCCCCTTCGAAGCGACCGCGCTGGCGCCGACGATGAAGGAGCGTGGCATCGACATAGCCACCGCCGTCAACGTGGAGACGATCGTTCAATTGCGGGCGCAGGGCGCAGACCTCTACGCCGTTGGCGCCTGGCGCCACATGCCGCGGGTCCGCCTCTATGCCGCTCCCCACATCAAGACGCTGGCGGACATGCGCGGTGCCCGAATCGGCCAACGTGAGGCAGGCGGCATAACGGCGCTTTTCTTTGGCTATTGGCTTGGCAAGGCCGGCATCGACGCGGAACGAGACATCACCTGGGTCGAGGACGCGATCTTCGCCTATCGACGCGACCGCGCCCACATCGACGCGCTCTTGAACGGCCAGGTCGACGCCGTACAGTCCGCCCCACCCTTCTCGCAGGAGCTGGAGCAGAAGGGCTGTCACCTGATTTTAGACTCCGCCGAGCTGTATCCGGGCGGCAAACCGGGCAAGGTGATCGTCGCGACGCAACAGACGATCGAAAAGCGCGCGGAGGAGTTGAGCGCGTTCCTCCGAGGCAACATCCGCGGTTTCTGGTTCGTGCGCGACCCCGACAATTTCGCGTTCTTGCAGGATCTCGAAGTCCGCTATCGAAAGGCTAGCCACCACGAACAAGAGCGAAAGCTCCGCATGGTGACAAACCCGGAACACCTGGAGGAGTGGATTATGCCGGTCACGGGCTGGTTCACCCGCGAGGCGCTGGAGCGCGCCATCGACGAGATGGTGGCTCTGGGGCAGATCGAGAGGCCGATTTCCGTCGACGAGGTCGTACGCGACGGGCCAGTCACCGCTGCATTCAAGGATCTCAGCTCGCGGCCCGCGCTTCAGGCGGCGTGCGATAAAGCGCTGGCGGCGGCGAAAAAGCACGGGTGCTGACCCTTCGCCGCGTTCGACGACGCTCGCGCAAATTTTGGCCAGATCGGAGTGCCCTTTGAGCATCGACGATACCTTCTCAGAATCGAGCGTGCGCGCCATCCTCGCAGAGCGCGCCATCAGTCGCCGTCGACTCCTGATCGGCGCCGCCGCGGGAGCGGGGTCCGCGCTTCTCGCCGCGTGCGGGCGCCCGAGCGCCCCCAGCGACTCGGCGCCAATTCCGACCTCCGCCAAACCCTCGGGGTGGGACGCGATCGTCGCCGCGGCGCGCCAGGAGGGCACGGTCATCATCTACGGCGCCACGTCTGAGGCGCTTCAGCAGGTCATCAATGAGGACTTTCCCAACGCGTATCCGGGCATCAAGGTCGAAAGCGTGTCCGCCGGAGGGTCCGAGCTGGTCCCGAGGATCATGTCGGAGCGGGCCGCCGGTCGCTACATCCCGGACGTCATCATCTCCGGGAGCTTCAGCATGCTGGGTTCTCTCAAGCCGGCCGGCGCGCTCGCGCCTCTGGCCACAGCCTTCGTGCTTCCGGAGGTGAGCGACGAGTCCGCCTGGCTCCAGAACCGATTGTGGTGGGCCGACGACGCGGAGCCGAATACGACGCTGAACTTTCAGGGCATCCTCATCGCGCCGATCTATGTCAACACGTCGATGGTCAACATCGGTGACTTCACGTCATACAACGATGTCCTGGACCCCAAGTGGAAAGGTCGCATGGTGTCCAATGACATCCGGCAGACCGGGCCCGGCGGCGTTCCTGCGCGTTTCATCTACAAGAACCCGAGCCTCGGACCGCGCTGGTTCGAGCGGCTCTATGGCGAGATGGACGTGACGCTGAGCCGGGACCAGCGCCAGATGGTCGACTGGGTGGCCGAGGGCCGGTACCCTATCGGGCTGTTCCTCGCCGAGACCGAGGCGAGCGTGGCGCGGAACCAGGGCCTCCCGATCGCGCCCGTGCCCTGCGATCAATTCAAGGAGGGCGCCGCGATCGGACCCGGCAACGGGTCCATGGCCCTCTTCGATCCAACCCCCCATCCCAACGCGGCGAAGGTTTTCATCAACTGGCTCCTCTCGAGAGAAGGCCAAACCACCTGGCAGAACCGGACCAAATTTTCGTCCCTTCGCGTCGATATCCCGAAGGACGGTCTCGTGCAGGACTACGTTCCGAAGCCCGGGCGACAGTACGCGGACGGCGGCACCGAGGAGTATGGACGGATTACCGGATCCATCTTCGGCGAGCTGATCACGAGCGCGCTCGAAAGCGCGGGGCGCCAGTAGGCGTGGCCGTCAGCGTGAGGTCGCTGCTCCTTCCCATCATCCTGGCGCAGCTCCTCGCATGCGCCCCGCGCACACAGCCGCCGACCGCAGAGCAGTCGCCCGCGCACCGCGGCGGGGTCGTTCGCGTCGCGCTCTGGCAGGAGCCGGCCCTGCTGAACCCGCTGCTCGGCGTGCAAACCGTGAACGACCTGATCAGTCGGACCATGCTCGAGGGCCTGTTGCGCATATCGCCAGAAGGCCAATTGACGCCGCAGCTCGCCGCAGAGGTTCCCACGTTCGACAACGGTGGCATCTCTCCGAACGGCCTGACCATCACGTGGCGACTCAAGACGGGCGTCCGGTGGTCAGACGGACAGCCCTTCACGAGCAAGGACGTGCTGTTCACCTACGCGGTCACCATGGATCCCGCCAACCCGATCACGAACCAGGCAGGCTATCCGGACATCGAGACGATCACCGCGCCGGACGACGCCACGGTCGTGGTCCGGTACCGTACGATCTACTCGGCATTCAAGCAGCACTTCGAGTGGGTGCTCCCGGAGCACGTATTTGGCGGCGATACCGCCATCGAGACGAAGGAATTCAACCACGCGCCCACGGGAACTGGGCCCTTCAAGTTCAAAGCGTGGGAGCCGGGCTCGGCCATCACCGTGGAGCGCAACCCCCATTTCCGCGAGGCAGACAAGCCTCGCCTCGATGGTCTGATCTTTCGCATCGTTCCAGCCAGGGACATTGGAATCCTGTGGCTGAAAGCCGGGGAGGTCGATGCGCTCTGGAACCTGGCCGAGGACAACATCCCCGAGATCGAGGCTATCCCGTCCGTCGTGATGAACCCGGCGGTTGGCAATGGCATCGAGCGATTGATCTTGAACACCAGCTGTCCCTCCGGATCACAGCAGGGCGATCCCGCGTGCAGACACCCGGTGCTGGGCGACGTTCGGGTCCGACAGGCCATCGACCTCGCGATCGATCGGAGGGCCCTCATCGACGAGCTGCTCGCCGGGAAGACCACGGTCGCGACGTCCGTGATTCCGCTGGGACCATACGCCGTCGGTCTGGCGCCGCCCTCCTACGATCCGGTCGCGGCGCAGCGGCTCCTGGAGGACGCCGGTTGGCACGTCGGGGCGGACGGCATTCGCGTCAACGACGCGGGGACTCGGGCGAGTCTATCGTTCACCACGACGACGGGCGCGCGGCTTCGAGATCAGACGCAAGCGCTGATCAAGCAGCAGCTCCAGGCGGTGGGGATCGACGTCAACATCGAGAATCTGCCCTCGCCGATGCTCTTCGGAAGCTGGCAGGACGGGGCGCCGATGGCCCACGGTAATTTCGATATCGCAATGTTTACCATCACGGACCCGTACGATCCCCAGGCGGACCTGTACAACCTGTTCCACAGCAGCCGTGTTCCCTCGGAGCGCGTCCGCGCGGGCCAGAATTATCAGCGGATTCTCGACCCGGAGCTGGATGCCGCCCTGGAGGCAGCCAGCGTGACGGTGGATGACGCCAAGCGGGCGGCGGCGTTCCAGAAGGTCGCCGGGCGGGTGGATGCGGACAAGGGGCACATCCTGCTCTACCGCCGACTCGATCTGGACGCCTACAACCAGCGCGTCAAGGGACATGCGCCCAATGTGTGGAGCGAATTCACCTGGAACGCGGCGGATTGGTGGCTCGACGACGGTCGCTAGCCGTGCGGCGCGACTGTTCGCGGCTGATCCGCTCGGACAGCTGCCACGCGGGGTGAAGCCGATGCCTTCCTCGCCCGCTGAGCCCTTCGATGCGCTCCTGATTCACGGCGCTTCCGTCTTCACGCCGACTCGCACCGCGCGGGAGACGTCGGTGTTGATCTCGAACGGCCGCATCGCGGCGATCGGATCGCCAGAGCGGGTCAGCGCGCGGGCGCGCCTGCGCGAGGCTCGGGAGATCGATGCCTCCGGGCTGATCGTCGCCCCGGGATTCATCGACATTCAGATCAACGGCGCCGCGGGCCAACTCATCACCACCGCGAAGACCGCGGACGCCATTCTGACTGTGGCGCGCCTCCTCCCTCGATTTGGCTGCACAGCCTTCCTCCCCACTGTCATCTCGGCCCCTCTCGACGTGATGCGCGCTGCCCTCCACGCAATCGGGGAGGCACGAAGTGACCCGATCGTTGGCGCCCGAATCTTGGGCGCACACCTGGAGGGTCCCTTTCTCAACCCCGAGAGCGCCGGGGCACACCCGCGGGCGTACCTCCAGCCGCCCTCGGCCGCGTTACTCCGCGACCTCTGGGAGGCATCGCGGGGATCTCTTCGCGTGCTCACCATCGCGCCCGAGCTTGACGGCGCGCGCGAGACCATCGAGGAGGCCGGCCGCCTTGGGATCGTGATCGCCATTGGCCATTCGCGCGCCAGCATCGAGCAGGCAGCCTCCGCTCAGGAGCGGGGTGTGCGGCTCGTGACCCACCTGTTCAACGCATCTGGCCCGGTCTCCGCTCGAAAGCCGGGCATCATCGGCGCGGCCCTCACGTCGGACGGAATGAACGCGAGCCTCATCCCCGACGGTGTTCACGTCCATCCCGCGATGATGCGACTCGCCCTTCGGGCGTTGGGGGCGAAGCGACTGGTCCTCGTCACCGACGCCATGCCGCCGATCGGATCGTCGCGCCGGACCTTCGACCTCCTCGGCGCGCCGATCGAGGCTCGAGACGGCGCCTGCTACACGCGGGACGGACGGCTCGCCGGCGGCCTCCTTACGATGGATGAAGCGGTCCGCAGCGTCCGCGCGATGGTCGATGTTGGAGTTGCCGACGCGCTCGCGATGGCGACGCGCAACCCTGCGCGCGTTCTGGGACTCGATCGGCAGCTTGGCTCTCTGCGGGTTGGCGCCCAGGCGGACTTGGCGATCTTGAGCGAGTCCCTCGAGGTTCGCATGACCATCGTCGGCGGAAGGGTCATCTACCGCGCCGACCAAGAACTCCAGCGGATGGCGAGGTCGCGGTCGTGCTGATACTGCCTCCCACGGTTCAGGTCGGGCAGCCGTGAGAACCGGCGTCAGCTACTTCGGAAACCGTATGCCGGAGCACTATCGCGGCCGTGATCTGCCCGAAATCGCGGCCGCCGGCTGCACATACGTGCTGCACACGTTCAGCGAAAACGATCTGGCCTTCTACCGCGAGACGATGGGAGATATCGTCGCAGCGACGCACGAGGTCGGCCTCGACGTGGTGTTCGATCCATGGGGCGTCGGCGGGGTTTTCGCGGGCGAGGCGGAGAGCCGCCTTCTCCTCGATCATCCCGACGCGTGGCAGCAGGGGAGCGACGGGGCGCTCGTTCCCGCCGCGTGTCCCCTGTCGCCTGACCTGCGAACGCTGATCGAGCGATGGGTCGACGCGACCGCCGCGGTGGGCGCTGACTCGGTCCTGTGGGACGAGCCGGGCTTCGGGGCGCCCGGGCCGGATGGGTCACGCTGGACCTGCCGCTGCGCCCGCTGTCAGAACGAATATCGCCAGTCGTTCGGTGAGTCCATGCCGCTGCGGCAAACGCCGAACGTCCTCGCGTTTCGGGAGAAGCTGATCATTGGACTCGTCGAGTGGTGCTGTCGCGTGGCCCACGAACGAGGCCTGCGAAACACGGTCTGTCTTCCCGCGCAAGAGGACCATCGGGCGAGCGTCCAGGATTGGGATGCGATCGCTCGACTCCAGGACGTGGACGCGCTGGCCGTCACGCCCTTCTGGGCGCTGTGGGGGAAAGACGTGGACCCCTACGTTTCGCAGTACGCCGGTCGCTTGGTCGCGACGTGCCGGGCAAATGGGCGGGAGCCCCAGGTGTGGCTGCAGTCCTTCCTCATCCCAACGGGTCGGGAGGAGGAGATCGCGCGCGCGGCAGACGCCGCCGTCGCGGCCGGAGTCGAGGACATCGCAGCCTGGGGATATCGCGGCTGCGGCCACATGTCATCGCTTCGATGCGCTGACCCCGAGGCCGCGTGGAGCGCCATCGGCCGGATGTTCCGCCGATTCAGAGGAATTGACTCCGGAGACCCGACCGAACCGCGTCCTGCGGCCCGGTGATGCGCGTGCGTTGAAGCGCCCCACGAGCGGGTCTACAATGGGGCCGTCGCAACAGCCGAGCATGCGTCCGAGCTGCGGGAGGAAGGCGGTACGAGATGATCATCGACCTCGACTCGCACCTGCGCGAGAACTACTTCATGGACGAGATGTTCAAGCTCGACGAGCCGTTCGCCGAGTTCACGCCCGAGCGTATCGTCGACGGACCGCCACCGCAGCGGAAATTTCGTTCGCGCATCCCGCCGGGGCCGTCCGGCACGCACGGATACAACCATAGCTACATGTACGACCCGACCGCTGGCTGGCGCGGCGGAGAGATCGCCGCGCGCCAGGTGACCGGCTGGGACATGGCCGAGCGGGCCGAGGCCAACACCCTCGAGGGGCTCGACAAGCAGCTCATCTTTCCGACGGGGATCTGGGCGCCCACGATGACCGAGGGGCCGCTGGGCGCGGCCCTCGCCCGGGCTTACAACAACTGGGTCACCGAATTCGTCAAGGACTTTCGTGAGCAGTTCCTCCCCGTCGCCCTCATGCCGGCGGGCCACCCGGAGGCGATGCCGGGCGAGCTACGCCGGTGCGTGACCGAGCTGGGCCTCAAGGCGGCACACCTGGTCTGCTACAACGGCGACCGCAACCTCGACGACCCGTCCTTCTTCCCCTTCTATGAGACGGCGCAGGAGCTGGACGTGCCCCTTTTCTGCCATCCCAACGGCCAGCAGGGGTTCATCACCCAGCGGTTCGACAAGGGCCCCGCGAACAACTTCCTCGCCATGCATACGTTGGGGAGACCCACCAACTGCACCCAGGCCCTCGTCGCGCTCGTCGCCGGCGGGGTCTTCGAGCGGTTCCCGCGTCTCAAGGTGGTGTTCTTCGAGTGCACGGCCGAGTGGCCCCTCTACTGGATGCACCGGATGGACGACGACTGGGAGTGGATCAAGGAGGACCAGGAGCGGCACATGCCGATCCCTCTCACGATGCCGCCGTCGGAATACGTCAAGCGCAACTGTTACGTCACGATGGAGGCGGACGAGCACGCGTCGGTGCTGGCGGTCTCACTGAACGAGATCGGAGCCGAGCACATCATGATGGCGACCGATATGCCCCATTTCGACTCGGAGTTCCCGCACACCGTCTCCACGATCAAAGAGCGGCGCGACCTCACACCAACTCAGAAGGAGCTGATCCTGGGCGAGAACGCACGGAAGCTGCTGAACTTATAGCTCCCACCCTTGGGCGTGGGGAGAAGGCGGGATTACATGGGTCGGCGCGGCATCCACCGCGCCGACCTGACGTTTACCGGTTGTTCCAACCCCACTCGGCGGCGGTTCCCGCGCCCGCGAGCTCACCCCCCGTCTTCGCATCGACGCGCGCGTAACCGGCGCGGGCCACGCCCTCGTGGCGGATGTGGATGTACGGCTCGTTCGCGCTCGGGTCCCGCACAAGCCCCATCGGTTCTTCGCCGCGCTCCACCTTTGCGATGTTCTCCAGGATCAGCTCGTGGAAGAGGATGACGCCCTTGTCGGAGGTGACCAGGTGCTCGCGCGTCCGGTCCGAGATCGGCCCCTGGCCGATCCAGGCCATCTCATCCTGCGGGATCACCGCATCGCCGATCGCCAGCCCCAAGTGGTCGTAGCGGACCTCCTCGTGGCGGACGGAGAAGGGCTTGATCTCCTCTCCGGGCTTCGCATAGCGGAACTGGTAGAGGAAGTGGAGGGTATGCGTGTCATCCATGGGCGTGCGGATCTGGTAGCTGCCGCCCCACGCGCCGCCGACGACCACCAGTGTGTTGGGGAAGAGGATCGGGTGGCCCGTCGTCCAGTCGTCGGAGTCCTCGCTCTGTCCCTCAACTAATCGCCGCTTGTAGACCCCGTACTCGAACATGTCGAACGCGATCTTTCGGTGCGGCGGCGTCAGCATGACCTGCTCTTTGCCGTGGCGCCGGTTGTAGTAGTTCCCATAGTGGCCGTGCAGGTGCTCGAAGTGGACAGGGTCCATCGAGTTGTCCATGCACTGCACCCAGTTGCACGGCAGCGGCTTGATCAGGACACTCCGGTTGATGTCCTCGCGCGCATATCCCTCGAATCGAGGCAGCAGGGGCGCCGGCTCGGGACCGAGGTACGCCCAGATCAGCCCGCCCATCTCCTGGACCGGATATGACGTGATCTTGAGCGGAAGGCACGCCGGCTCGAAGGGCATGTCCACGACGCGCCCGTCGGTGTCATACGTCCAGCCATGGTAGGCGCAGCGCAGGCCATTATCCTGGGGGATGCCGTACGCCATCGAGATCCCACGGTGGGCGCACCGGCTGGCAATGAGTCCGATCCGGCCCGCCGCGTCTCGGAAAAGCGTCAGGTCCTCGCTCAGGATCCGCACGGGCTGTACGGGCTCCTTCAGTAAATCGTCCAACGTTCCGATGGCATGCCAGTACATGCGGAGCATGCGGCCGCCCGGCGTATCGGGACCCGTTTGCGTCAGTCGCTCGTTGAGTTCCTGTGTGATCACCCCGCTCACTCCTCGTCGTCGCGGACATCGCGTGCAGTCCGCGTGTGCTGGCGCAATCATATCTCGCTTGGCTCTTGCGTGCGACGAAGAGCGGTGGCACATTCACAGCACCGTCGCACGTGCGACAATGGACGGGCAATCGAGAAAAAGGGGGAGCGAGTCCGGCATGGCTGACAAGATCGGGTTCATCGGCCTGGGTACCATGGGGCGCCCCTTCGCCACAAACATCGTACGGGCGGGATTCGACCTCACGGTATACGATGTGCAGCCCCAGCCCGTGAACGAGCTCGTGAAGCTGGGCGCAAGGGCCGCCCGCTCGGCGCGCGAGGTCGCGGATCTGGTCGACATCGTTGACATCGCGGTCCCGCACGAGGCGGAGGTCGACGCGGTGCTGCAGGGGCCCGACGGCCTGCTGGCAGGCGCCCATCCCGGCCTGATCGCCGCGATTCACTCGAGCATCCACCCCCTGCACATGATGCGTGTCGCCGAGGAGGCGCGCGCCCATGGCGTGGAGGTCCTGGACGCTCAGATGAGCGGCGGGGCCGGCGGCGTGACGTCGCAGACCCTGTGTCTCATGGTCGGCGGTGATCCCGCCGTTCTGGAGCGGTGCCGCCCGGTGCTGGAGACGACGGCCGGGAACATCTTCCTGCTCGGGAAGGTTGGGATGGGCGCCGTAACGAAGATCGCCCAGAACACGATGACGGCCGAGTACCTCATGGCGGCGACGGAGGGCTTTCGCTTGGCGGAAAGGGCCGGCGTCGATCTGGAGGTGTTTCAGGAGGTCGTGCGCACGAGCTCGGCGCAGAGCCACGTGGCCGACGAGTTCCTCCACGGCCGGGGGACGCGCGACGCGTCGTGGGTCTACTATCACGTCCTGCGCGACGCTCTGGACCTCGGCCAAACGTACGACGTGACGCTTCCCGGAGCGGCGACGTGCATGCAAGCGCTGGCCCACAGCCTCCGGAAGGGCTAGCGGTCCATTGGCGAATCGGCGGCGAGGGATGCGCGAAGCGGGCGCATCGATCGGCCCATTGAAAGCCTGAGGAGGTGCGAGGAGTGGCAGTTGCTGGAAAAGTCGTGGTCGTTACCGGCGCCGCGCGCGGAATGGGGCGCGAGTACGTGCGCGGGTTTCTGCGCGAAGGGGCCAAGGTCGTGGCCACCGACGTGGCGTGGGAGCCGACCGGCGTCTCCAATGACCTGATCGACTTCCGGGACGAGCTGAAGGGCAACCCGAACGTTCTGACCGACATCATGGACATCTCCATCGACTCCCACGTGAAGCGCGTGGCCGAAGCCGCCATCGGGCGGTTCGGCACGATCGACGTCATCATCAACAACGCGGGCACGCGCATGCGCGACCTGTACCCGCCTCACGGGAGCGTGACCACGCTCGAGACCGAAGTTGGTGACTGGCAGAAAACCTTCGACACGCACGTGTTCGGCACGCTGCGGGTGGTGAAGGCGTTCTCGAAGCCGATGCTCGATCGCCAGCGCGGCAGCATTATCAGCGTTAGCTCCGGCGGCTACGACGCCAGCCGCGCCAACAGCCGCGAGATGCCATACCAGGCGGCGAAGGCTGCGCTGGTGACCATGACCCTGTATCTGGCGGAAGAGCTGAGGTCGTCGAACATCGCCGCGAATGTGCTGCTACCGGGACACACGGCGACGACCGGTACGGATGAGCAGGAGGCGATCCGCAGCGAGATGCGTGCGCGCGCGGCGCAGCCGGGCGCGCCGGTGTGGCGGCCGATGCGGGTGCGCCCGGAGCACGTCGTGCCCCTCGCCCTCTTCCTCGCGGACCAGGACGCGTCGGGCGTGACGGGCCAGATCATCAACGCGATGAAGTGGAACCAGGAGCACGGATTCGGCGGGGCCGACGAGTGGGTGTACCCGGCGGACCGCGACGACTCAGCGGTCCGCCGACCGGCGCGCTAGAGCCGGGCCCCCGCCCCCACCGCGGTGGGAGAGGGCGGGGGTGAGGGCACCGGGGCCCCGGCCGAGCTTGCGGCTCGGGGAGTTTACGCGGTGGCCACCGCCAGATTGGTGAAGGCCTTCAAGGTCTCCGCGGTCTCCACGAGCCAGTCCGCCGAGCGCGGCAGTACGACCGATGCCGATCGCACACCATAGAGCTCCGGCTCGTCGACGCCTGGCGGCGTGATCCCCCGGTCGCGCAGCGCTTTGGCGGCGTTGAGCAGCTTGCGTCGCACCTGGATGATCGCCGCATCCGTCGTGCCTAGGTGCTCGTTCGTGCGATCCATGACAGGCCCCATGCTCTCGGTCACGGCCTGGTCTTGCATGGGGATGGTCGGGATGCCGGTGAAGGTCGCCGTCCGCTGGACCTCGCGGTTGATCATGTAGTCGTTGGTCTTGTTCGCAGAGGCGCGCCAGCGGCCCAGGGAGGCAGTCGTCGTCGGGAGATACTGCGGGCCGTTGGCCCGCTGCCACTGCTGGCGAACGGGAATCGGCTCCAGCGGATTGTACGCGACGGACCACACCATGGTGTTCTCGTCGTCGAGCGGCACCCAGATGTGGCCTGGAATCCCCTGGAATCCGCCCGGCGGAAAGTACGTGTGGAAGGGGAACATGAACTGGGTGATGCGCCAGTAGTAGGTCTCGGGGTCCTCCTCGCGCCGGGCGCCGTACATCAGGCCGTAGGGCATGTCGACCAGGAACAGCCGCGGGTGCCGGTCCTCGTGGAAGACGCCCTGGTCGTTCTGGGGCGTCCGTCCCTCGTCAGGGTTGAGGCGCGCGTGGAGGAAGTACAGGTGCGCGGTGTCGATGTCCCCCTCCAGGGCCTGCACCCAGTTGCACTCTCTCAGGACCGGTGAGAGGCTCCGCTGGTCATCGGGCACGTTGGCCCACTCCAGCTTCGGCAGCTCCGGCGGCGCCGATCGCGGGCCCATATAGGTCCAGATCATCCCGCCGTAGTCGCGGCAGGGGTACGCGCCCTGGCGGACTCTGGTCTTGAAATTGCTCTCGGCCGGCTCGTTCGGCATGTCCACGCACTGGCCGGTCACGTCGAATTTCCACCCGTGGTAGACGCACCTGAGGCCGGCTTCTTCGTTTCTTCCGAAGAACAGGCTTGCACCCCGGTGGGGGCAGTTGTTCTGGATCAGGCCGACGCTGCCGTTGGCGTCACGGAAGGCGATAAGCTGCTCGCCGAGGAGCATAACGCGGAGCGGGTCACTATCGGGGGTGGGGAGTTCACTGGACGTCAGCGCGGGGAGCCAGTGTTCGCGCATGAAGCGGCCCATGGGGGTGCCGGGGCCAACGCGGGTGAGGAGGTCGTTGTCTTCGGGGGTGAGCATGGGGTGTCTGGGCTTC
>DASRDP010000107.1 GCA_035652535.1 Chloroflexota bacterium | reverse complement strand
TCGCTTCGACGCTGGAGACGAGGCTTGCCCACGGAGGTCGCGACGCCGGGATGTCGGGGTCCCGCACGATCTTGTATCCGAAGACGAAGTCCGATGCGGTCAGGGGAGTGCCGTCGTGCCAGGTCGCGTCTGCGCGAATCTTCCACGTCACGGTCATCGTGCCGTCTGGAAAGGCCTGCCAATCGCCATCGCTGAGCGACGGAACCTTCTCCGCCAGGCGGGGTACGAGCGTCCCCTGCGGCGTGTACACGGTGAGGCTCGCGTGAAAGACCAGGAAATGCTCGAGCGGGTCAAATCCGCCAACGCTTCCGTAGTTGATGACGCCGCCGTTCGGCTCCTCGAATCCCTGAAAAGCGATCCGAAGCGTGCGCGCAGACGTTGGCGGCGAGGACGGCTCTCCCGCTGACCGATCCGCTCCGGCGCCCCGCTGACTGGTCGAGCATCCGCATAGGAGGAGGAGTGAGGCGACTACGATGAGCTGGCGGTGTGAGCGACGGTTGCAGTTCGATGCCTGAACGGTGCGCATTACTCGCCCTCCGGTGTTTTCGGCGCCGCGGCCGGATTCCACTGGCCGCGCCGCATCCGCGTGATCTCGACGCGCTGAAAGAGCCCCGCCGTGCGAAACGGCTCCTCGGCGGAGAAACGCTCGGCATCTTCCCTGCTCGGCACGTTGACGATCAGGACGCTGCCCGTGCGGGTGACTCCGTCGTCCGCCAGCATGGCGCCGCCAAGGACCAGGATATCCTCGTGCGCATCGAGATAGGCGAAGTGGGCGTCGCGCTGCTGAGCACGGATCGCCGCGCCGCCGGGCTTGTCGATCTGGTAGATGATGTAGAGCATCGTCGGCGACTCCTCCTGGCAACCCTGGGCGCTCCGGTGGACCTCCAGCTCGTCGCCCTCGGCGAGCGGCGCGGCTGCTGCGGCCGACGGGCGGGCAGGGTTATTATGCGTTTGTCTGGGAGCGACCACACGGAATTCCGAGAGGTTCACATGCGCTTGACCATCACGCGTTGGCTGGGCAGGGAGTTCGTGTTCCTGACTGGCGAGGCGCCTCGGTGCGCCACCGTGCGGGACGAGCTGCAGGGCATCGTGCGCGAGATGGAGCACGAGCTGAATCGCCACGGTTTGGCCCTCGGTGACACGGTGCGCACGCGACTGTGGGCAACAGACCGGGCCAGCCGAAATGAGGCCTCGCGCGAGCGCCGACGCATCTTCGACGGGGCCGCGCGGTCCGTCAGCTCCAGCTTCATCGCGCCCGACGTTTTCTCGTCGGGTGCGAGGGTTGCCCTCGATGTGGTCGCGCTGCGCGCCAGCCCCGCCGTCGGCCCCAAGGATCTGCACGAATACGATCCGCCCATCGTCCCGTTGCGCTTTCTTCGGCTCGACTCGCTCGTCTTCCTGTCCGGCGTGACGTCCGTCCGAGCGACGTTGTCCGAGCAGGTGCACGAGATCGTCGGGCACATCACTGAGTCTCTTCGGGACGCCGGAACGGATTGGGACCGTGTGGAGCGTATGTCCTGCTTCCTCCATCGCAGCCAGGCGCTCACGGCACTGGATGGTGTCCTGCGCGACGCGGTGCCGAAGGCGCCGCCGCTCGTCGAATATGCGTTTGTCGACGGGTACTCTGATGAAGGGAAGCTCGTCGAGATCGAAACGACGGCCCGAGGTTGATCGCATGATTCATCTCCCCGCGGAGCCCGAGGCGATCGAGTTCGACCCGCGCGCCGCTGCGCTCATGGTTATCGACATGCAGAACTACGACTGCAAACCGGGCGGGTTCTTTGACCTGGTCGGAACGGATTTCAGCCACGGGCAGAAGGTGATCGCGCCCATCCGCAAGGTAGTCGACTGCGCACACGATGTCGGTGTCCCCGTCGTATACACCGAAATGGTGCTGCCGGCGGACCGACGCCTGTGGCCGGGCCCCGACTCACCCTGGTATCGCAAGGCGAATCCCCGGCAGTGGGAGGCGGATCCGGATCTCGAACGCGGACTGGGGATCGACGGCACGTGGGCTGCGCAGACCGTCGCCGAGCTTGCCCCCGGCGAGAACGACTGGGTCATCAAGAAGCAGACCTACAGCGGGTTCGTGAATACGGACCTCGACGTCGTCCTCCGACGCCTCGGCGCGCGCTTTCTCTTTTTCACGGGGATC
>DASRDP010000106.1 GCA_035652535.1 Chloroflexota bacterium | reverse complement strand
ATCGCACCCCGTATGCCGCCCTCAAAGCCGAACTGCCGAACATCGACGAGGCCATCCGCTTCCCTATCCCGTTCTTACTCGACGACGTCAGCGTCCGCCTTGGCCCTTGGAGTGGATACCATCTGTTGGCGCATCACCCGGACCGAGCGGCCTTCCTTAAGATCGAATCTCGCCCGGGACGGGCTCATTCGGCTGGCCATGCGCTGTGCCCTTGTGGTCGGAGGCGAACCCAAACCCGCCCCCCTTCGTCTACCGGCTCGTGCCGATCTCCGTAGACGACCAGCGGGTTCTGCCCTTCGACGCGCATCCGATACTCGACGCGCTCGCCGATGAACAGGGCGGTTTCGACGGCGGCGTCGAGCATGCCGGGTGGTAGCTCGTGGCTCGTGGCGGGGACCAGCTCGGCATCCTCCGGTCGAACTCCGACGAAGACCGGCGCCCCGACAACGAGCGCCTCAGGTCGATACGCGCGGCCAAAGACGACGCATGCCGGAGCGCCGTCGATCGCGATGGCGATCTGGCCCGCCGGATTGCAGGCCTGGACGGCGCCCCTGAGCAAGATGGTCTTACCCACGAAGTCGCGCACGAACTCGTTTGCCGGCTCCTCGTAAAGCAGACGGGGGCTGCCCTGCTGCTGAACGACGCCGAAATTCATCAAGGCGATACGGTCCGAGAGGCTCAGCGCCTCCACCTGATCGTGGGTCACGAACAATACCGCGATGTTCAGCCGCTTTTGCAGCAGCTTCACCTCGAAGCGCATCTGCTCACGCAGCTTGGCGTCCAGATTGCTGAATGGCTCGTCGAGCAAGAGGACGCGCGGCTCGTGCACGAGCGCCCGAGCGAGCGCGACCCGCTGCTGCTGGCCGCCGGACAGCAGCGGACCGGGTCGCTTCTCGAATCCCGTCATCCCGACCAGCTCCAGCGCGCGTGCGACACGGGGTCCGATTTCCGATCGGGGAAAGCGGCGCGCTTTCAGCGGGAATGCCACGTTCTCCTCGACGGTCATGTGGGGCCAGATGGCGTACGACTGAAACACCATCCCCACATCCCGCTTCTCGGGCGGTATGCAGACACGCTTCGCCGTAAGCGCGACGATCCGGTCGCCGAAATAGATGTCGCCCGAATCGGGGACCTCGAGGCCGGCCACCATGCGGAGGGTCGTGCTCTTGCCGCAGCCGCTCGGTCCCAGGAGGGTCATGACCTCGCCCTCCATGACCTCCACGGTCAAGTCCTGGACGGCAGGCTGCGCGCTGCCCGGGTAGGTCTTCCAGAGATGCTCCAGCCGTACGGCCGGTTCCGCGCCCGTGCCGATGGCAGGAGGTGGCGCCGCGTTGGGCGACGCAACCGCTCGGGCGCTCGGCAGGCTCGATTCCTCCACGCTCTCCATCTCCGCGCTCGCCTCGGTGCGAGTGTACGGTACCGGAGGGATCGGCTCCACCGAATATTCGGAGCCGATAAACTAGCAAACTGCTGGACCTGTGTTGAATTTGGGGAGGAGCTTCGCTGTGCCGGAGGCAACAAAACCAGAAAAGCTCAGGGGCATTCGAGGGCTTGCCGTCCAACGGGCCGGAGCGCTCGCCCTCCTGGTCGCCCTGTCGACTTTTCCGTCGCTGATAGCCGCGGCCTGCGCCCCAAAGGCGGCGCAGACGTCTTCGAACAGTGCACCGCAGGCCGCCGAATGGAATGATCCGCAGTGGACGGACCTCATCGCCGCGGCGCGACGCGAGGGGAAGGTTGTCATCGCGGCGGGCGGCGAGCCGTCGCGCAGCTATCCGCCCCTCCTCGACGTCTTCTCACAGCGATACGGCGTGACCGCTGAGATGACCACCGGGAACGCGACTGAGACGGTCAATCGGCTCCTCGCCGAGCGCTCGTCGGGCGTGTACACGGTGGATGTCGGGTTGATCGCCCACAACACTTCGCAGCGGAGGTTGGTGCCTGCGGGGGCGCTCACGCCCGTCGAGCCGCTACTGATTCACCCGGAGGTCACCGATAAGTCGCTCTGGTATCGCGGGCGCTACTGGTTTGCCGATGAGGAGCAGCAGTACGTGTTCCTCTACTCCGGCAAGCCCGAGGATAGTTGGCGCTTCTGGTACAACAGCGAGCGGCTCAGCCCCGCTGAAGTGGCGACGATCAAGTCGCTGCAGGACTTTTTCGATCCAAAGTGGCGCGGCAAGCACGCATCGTTGGCGATCTCCGATCCGTCCGGGCTGGCGTCTTTGATCCGGCTGTATCTGGCTCCTGAGGCCGGTCCGGATTGGGTGCACCGGTTCATCTACGACAGCGATGTCACCTTTACCGGCGACCGCCGGGTTTTGGAGACGTGGCTCACCCAGGGGCGGTACCCTCTCGTGTTCCCCGCTGGCGGAACCGACGAACTGGTCGATCTTCAGAACGCGGGGCTCCCCATCAAAGAGGGCCAGATTCCCAAGCAGACGCCGGGACTCCAGACTCCCAGCTCGGCGAGCAGCATCGAAGCGTTCGACCACGCTCCCCATCCGAATGCCGCCCAGCTCTTCGTGAACTGGTTCCTCTCCAAAGATGGGCAGAGTCAGGTCCAGAAGATCGATGGGGCGCTCTTCGGATCGATGCGTGACGATATCGGCTACGGCAACATTGACCCGAGCGCGCGCCGCAAGCCCGGGGTGGTCTACGAGTACGAGGAGGCCGAGCCCTGGAGGGCTGAGGCCGCGAACGCCGCCGTTGCGCAGATCCAGGAGTGGTGGGACGCGAAGCCCTGAGGGCAGCGCATGACTGACGGTCCACCGCTCCCTGCCACCGCGCGATTGTCCGCGGGCCTCGTCATCATGGCCGTGGTGCTCGTCTCGCTCGGTCTTTTTCTCGTCTGGCCGGTCGTCCTCTTACTGGTCAACAGTTTCAATACGGCGAACGACTGGTTTGTAGAGCCGCGCCAATGGGGCTTGAGCCACTGGACCAGCGCCTTCCAGCGTCCGGGGCTGCTCGCCTCTCTTGGCAACTCGATTCTCATCTGGGCCCTTACCGAGGCGTGCGCGCTGCCCATCGGGGTGGCAATCGCCTGGACCCTCGCGCGCACCAAGATTCCGTTCAGCCACGCGCTGGAGTTCATGTTCTGGGTCTCCTTCATGGTTCCCGCGCTCCCGACGACGATAGCGTGGATCACCCTGATGGACCCCGATATCGGGCTGCTCAATGTCGCGGCGATGAAGCTCCCGTTCGTCGACCACGGGCCCTTCAACATCTTCAGTATCCCTGGGATCGTCTGGGCGCACCTCATGGCTCACGGGATCTCGATCAAGGTCATGCTTCTGACCCCGGCCTTTCGCAATATGGACGTCACCCTGGAAGAGGCGGCCCGCGTCGGGGGCGCGGGCAACCTCAGAACGATGATGCGCGTGACGCTCCCCCTCATGGTCACGCCCGTCGTGCTGGCCTTTTCGCTTCACCTCCTGCGGGCCTTTCAGTCGTTCGAAACGGAATACCTGCTCGGCCTGCCGGTCGGGATCTATGTGTACTCGACCAAGATCTTCTCGCTGGTCCGCCAGGAGGTCCCGAACTATGGCGAGGCAACCGCGCTCGCGAGCATTTCATTGGTCATCATCGCGGCCATCATCCCCTTGCAGCGGTGGATCTTGCAGCGGCGGCGCTACACGACCATCAGCGGGCAGTATCGCCCCGGCCTGATCGATCTGGGTGTGGGGAATTCCGTCGCCTTCGGGCTGATCGTCCTCCTGCTCGTCTTCCTGACGGTGGGGCCTGTCGCGATCCTGGCGCTCGGCAGCTTCATGAATCGGATCGGTTACTTCCAGCTCGGGTTCACCATGAAGCACTGGGCCCTCGTGCTGCACGACCCCGTGTTCTTGAAAGCGCTGCGGACGACGCTGGTTCTCTCGACAACGGCGGCGGTGGTCAGCCCGCTGCTGTTTTCCGTGCTCGCCTACATTCTGGTGCGGACGCGCCTCCCCGGCCGCGGCGTCCTGGACTTGATGATCTGGGGATCCGCGGCGATCCCCGGGATTCTGACAGGCCTGGGCCTCCTCTGGCTGTTCCTCGGCACGCCCGGTCTGAACGTGCTCTTTGGCACGATATGGGCGCTCCTCATCGTGGTGATCCTCCAGGGCAACACGACTGGCGTGAACGTCTTGAAGGGCGTGTTCGTTCAGGTCGGGGCGGACATGGAGGAGGCGGCGCGCGTCGCGGGGGCCGGATGGCTCCGCACGTACGTTCGAATCTGGATCCCCCTGCTCATGCCGACGATCGTCCTTCTGTCGGTGATGAGCTTCGTTGGGGCAGCGGGTGCGACGAGCAGCATCATCTTGCTGGCGTCGCGAGACACTACGACCCTATCGCTTCTGGCGCTCGAGATGGCGTCGAGCGGGGTGAACAGTCGTGAGGCCGCCAGCATCATCAGCCTCTTCATCATGGCCTTTACCATCGGGAGCGCGCTCGTCGCGCGCGCCCTCGGCCTTCGGATGGGCTTGCGACGGGAGATCCGCGCTTCGCCTGCCCAAGCGCCAGACCAGGGGCCCGCGGAGCTCGTGCCGCGACTCGCGGGCTAGCCGCTTGGCCCACGCCGCTCGTGGGGCGGTCAGCGTTTCACGTCCCACTGGTGGATGTTCCAGGTGAGCGACGCGCGAGACGCGCGATTCACAGGCACGTTGGCCAGGCGATTGGCCACCGCGTATGGAGTTGGAAAGTAGTAGAGCGGCATCGTGGAGAGGTTTTCGAAAATGTGCTCGTTGATTTGCGTCAACACCTCGATGCGCTCCGGCTTGGGGATCGTGCGGAAGTAGCGGTCGACGAGGTCGTCGAGCACAGGACTGCGATAGCGAGGCCAGTTGGGGAGGCCGGATACTTCGTAGTTGTTCTCGGCCGTGCGCGCTTGGCTGCTCTTGAGGGCCGGGAGACCGTCGACGTCGTGCGTGCCGGTGAACAGTGCGAAGCCGGTGAAGGTCGCGCGCCACGGCCAATCTGTGGCCCGCTGAGCGGGCACGACAAACGACGTGGTCGAGACCCCGATCTTCTGCCAGTAGTCCGCGACCGCCAGCATTGGTTTGGTGACTGCCTGGTTTGATCCCGCGATCTCGACCTCGAGAAGCTGGCCGGCCGCGTCATGCATGAATCCATCGTCTCCCCGGCGGTAACCCAGGTCCCCGATCATTTGGGCCGCCTTGCGGGGGTCGTATTCGTACTTCTTCACTCCTCCCTCGATGCCTGCGTAGTCGGGCTGGTTCGGCGCCATGAAAGTCGTGGCAACCGGGGAGAGCCCGGCCTCGAGGGAATCGACCATCTCCTGCCGATCGATGGCGTAGAGCAGCGCCTGGCGGAACTGGAGATTCGTGATGATGGACGGGGTTGGATCGATGAACTGGGGGTCTAGCCGATACCAGCGGTGATCTGAGAATTCGAAGGTGAACCGACCGTCGGCCCAGCGGTCGCGCATCTCGACGACGGAATCGATCGCGAAGCCGATGCCAATGGTCGCGTCCACGGCTCCCGCCAGCGCGTTTGCCATGACCGAGCTGGGATCGGGATTGAACTCCACGTCGATCTCGTCGATCTTTGGACGTCCGAGCACGAATCGGTCGAACGCCTGAAGACTGATCCGCTGCCCGGGAACGAAGTCCTTCAATTGATATGCGCCGCTGCCCACATAGTCCGTGGTCCAATAGGACGCCTGGCTTAGGGACGTTGGATCCTGATCGTAGATGGTCTCCAGCACGTGCTTTGGCATGGGCCACGCCAGCCAGATGGAAAAGGTCTGATCGGCGTCGATGTACGGCTCGCTCCAGGTGATGTGGACCGTGCGCGGATCCGGCGTGTCGACGTCGCCCATGAAACGGTAGGCCTGGAGGCCGAACACGCCAGTCGACCGGTCGCGGCCGACCTTGATGGTGAAGGCCAGATCGTCGGCCAGAATCGGCGAGCCATCGTGCCACACCGCTTCGGGCCTGATTGTCCAGGTGGTTTCCATGGTGCCGTCGGGGCGAAGCTTCCAGAGGCCGTTGTCCAACGTGGGCACGGCCTCCGCCAGGACCGGGCGCAGCGTATTCCGGTCGTCGACGACGACCAGACCGGGATTCACCGCGTTGCGAAGCTCGTAGCTTCCCGGCACCGCGCTGTACGGCTGGAAGTCGAGGTCGCGGAACGATACGATGGTGGCATGGGTGGGACCGGGCCGGGCCGACGCAGCGTCGGCGCTCCGGTTGCGAAGCGCGGCTGTTCCGCCCTGGGTGCACGCGACGACGAAGATGCCGAGAAGGAGGGACGTGGTCGCCACAATCGCCCTTCGCTGCATTCCGTACCTCCCGGCGCTGACAACTTCTGGTCGACCAGTGGCTCGTTCGGTCCGCAGCCATGGGCCCGTCGCGGATCGTGGAGCCGCGCGACGCGATTGGACCCTATGATATCGGGCATTGGAGCGTTGCGGACCGATCGGCGGCTCTGGGGGTACGGACGGCTACAATCGCTCCAGGCGACCGGCGAATCAGTGGAGCGATCGCCGGCGACGTGGGGAGGTGCCGACCTTGAGCGCTGGAACGCTGGACCAACCGCGGGCTGACGTCCCGCTCGCGCGGCGCGGTGGGGAAAACCGCGTGGTGGGACGGAGCGGGAAGCCGCTCCTGGTGATCGTCGAGGGAAGCGATATCGACGCCATGATCGACGCGGGGCTGGACGCGATCGGCGGGCTCGGGAGGATCATCGCGCCTCACCGGGCTGTTCTGCTGAAGCCCAACACCAACCAGCGCGATCCGTTCCCGTCGGTGACCGCTCCGGAAACGCTCAGAGCCGTTGCCCGCCATTGCGCCGCGGCCGGCGCGGAGCGCATCGTCGTCCACGAAGACCACAAGAATGAGTTGGACCTGTACTACGAACCGGCAGAGCTGCCGGGCATGGAGATCCAGCTCGCGCATGCGCGGACGGCCGAGCATTTTGTGACCGTCGAGTTCGACCGCTGGCAGGGGGAAACGGACGTCCCGCCGATCCCGGAATCCGGGTCCGGCATGATTCAGCGCCTTCGCGGATATACGCCCGAGCGCGGCCCACGGCTGCGCGTCGCGCGGCAGCTCCAGGAGGCTCCCGTCATCATCAATCTTCCCGTGCTCAAGCGCCACTTCGCGGGACAAATCACGAGCGCACTGAAAAACCACTTCGGATCGGTGCACGGCCCGCATCGCTGGCTCGCCCACGCCGCGCTTCAGACGAACCGTGACTACTTCGACCGCAAGCTGGCGGAGTTTGCCTCGGCGGTGCGCCCCGAGCTGACCATCACCGACATTCGCGCGCTTCAGGCGGTGTCGGGTCCCTCGCGCGACGAGCGCACGCGGATCGTCGAGGGGGTCAACCGGCTCATTGTCACGGGCGACATGGTCGCCGCCGACGCCGTGGCGATGGAGATCATGAAGCAGCACGATTCGACGTTCACGTCCGAGAATGAAGCGATCGTGCGGCGCCAGCACCAGCACGCGGAGAGTCTGGGCCTCGGGACCGGCGACCTGTCGAAGCTCGAGATCATCGAGCTGAAGGTCTGACGCCGGAGTTACGTTCCATGGACCTGGCGGACCAGGCGACGACCGAATCGGTCGACCGTCACATCGGTTTGAAGACCGTCACGTAGACGATGGAGCCGACCGCCAGGATGATCCCGTAGAGGCCAGCCGCGACAATGACGGCCCAGCCCGCGCTCATCGTCCAGTCTTGGCCCCTGATGTGGAGCGCCGTGGCGACGGCCGCGCCGACCGCGAGGCAGATTGCCAGAGTTATCCAGGGAAACAGTTCCATCCTGAACTCGCTGCGGATGAGGCGAGCGCCTTGGCTCTGGAGGTCCGCTCTGCCGGGCCGGCCCGGGCGAACCGGCGCTCGCCGTCCGCATGGGTTTCGCCGCGTAACGCACTATGGTTGCGGTTTTCACCCGGCGAGCGCAAGCTTCCAGAAGACGCCGATGAGCGCTCGTTGCGCGTCCGAGCGGCTAGCCCTGACGCGTCGACCCCCGAGAACTCAGCAGCACGTCTCCGTTCGTGAGGCGCGGTGTGATACGTTGTGTTTGCGCAACGCCCGCTTGTTGGAACGATGGCGACGGATCCGAATAGGACGTGGAGGTCCGCATGCGGCAGCCCCAGGCGATCTTCTACATGGAAGGGCACCGAGTGACGGGCGCGGTGGTGACGGGCAGGGAGCGCGTCAGCGACTATCTCAACAATCCAAACTCGAGCACCGTTGAGGTGCACGACGCCACATTTGAGGAGCTGCTCACCGATCGCCAGCCCGAGACCGCTGCAAGGCTCACCGTCCTCAAGAGCGAGATCAGCCTCGTGGTCCCGACGGACATGGGAGATGTGGGGGTCGGGACGCGCGTGCCGACGCAGCCCGTTCGCGTCGAGCTTGCTTGCCCGCTCTACAGCATCGTGGGGAGCCTGCATCATCGGAGCTCTGACCCCACGGATCTCGCGATGTTGCTCAAGGGATTCAACCGGACCTTCGTGCCCCTCACCGAGGCGAGCATGCGATATCTGCCGAATGCGCGCTACGATGCAGAGGAGCGCGTCGTCCTCGTAAACACGGAGCACCTGCAGTTCTGGGGCGTGCTGCCCCACGCATCCGCTTGATTTCGGCGACCGTGCCGGGTCTACCGCCGACCGAGCGAAGGCATCGGCGCGTCAGTTCTGCCGGTCCGGGTCCAGGTGCGCAACGCGCGGAGCCACCAGCTCCGTGAACCGGATCATGGACCGCGCGCACTTTCGCGGCGTGGCGACGGGTAGCCCCGACGGCATAAGGAGGACGCCGAACCCTCCACTCTCGGCGAAATAGTCGGCGATGCGCTGGGCGATGGTGTCGGGGCCGCCCACCCAGTAGTAGCCGCTCTCGATCATGTCGGCCGCGGTCACGGTCTCGATCGTTTTCCCTGGCGGGATGTGTTTCTCGAGAAAGATCGCCGTCTCGCGCTTGCGTCGCTCCAAGACGTAGCTCAGCCCGGCCAACACGTCTTCGCGCGCCCGTCGATCGTTCTCGCCGACGTAGACGAAATGGTTGGCGTGGAAGAGGCGGCGGGACGGAGTCCGCCCTGCCGCTTCGGCTGCCTGCAAGTACACGTCGGCCCATTCTCGAATCTCCTCCGCCCGATCGTTGCCGCGGCCGAGCAGGGGGATGAAGCCGTGCCGGCCGGCGAACTCCAGCGTCTCGGCCGAACCGGAGCAGGCGGTCGCGATGGGCGGATGGGGTTGCTGGAACGGCCGCGGGAGGACGTTGACTCGCGTCGCCTGCCAGTAGCGCCCCTCGAAGTCGAAGGGCTCGGTGGCCGTCCAGGCCCGGAGGATCAGCTCGAGCGCTTCGTTGACGATCGCCCGTGTCTCCTCCTTCCCAAACGGGAGACCGCGCTGGTGGGCTTGTTCCATCGTCTGCATCCGCGTGCCGCCGTAGCCGAACATGTAGCGTCCGTGCGTGAGGTGGTCGCACACGTTCGCTTCGCGAACGACATTGATGGGATGGAGGAGCGGGAGGTTGCGGACGGCGGTGCCCAGTCGAATGCGGCGCGTCTGGGCCGCAAGCCTGCAAATCAGGAGGTTGGCGTCGGTTACGGTGTTCGGACGAACGTGGTTCGGCTCCGCGATCCACGCCTCGGTGAAGCCGAGGCGATCGGCCCGGATGATCTCGCTGATGTCCAGGTCGTAGGCTTCGGCCGTAACCGGATTCAATCGGTAGCCGGACTCAGAAAATACGCCGAACTCCATCGATCCGCTCCTCAGGGACTTTCGTGCGCGCACGACGCGAGGAATGGCGGAAGAGCAGGATAGATTTGCTTCTCTCTAGCACTGCACGCCCCCATTCGAGGTGTTCCGCCAACGTAGATCGCACCGCGGGTCCTGTCAAATCAGCGCTGTGCGGGGGGGCCGACGCCTTCGGCCCGGAGCTGCCGCACGAAGTCCGGTATCGCGCGGGTCAGCGGCCAGGTGGGCCGATACCCCAGCTCGTCGCGAATTCGGGTGAGATCGACCAGCGGCGTGTCCGCGGGGCCGACCTCCACGGGTGCAATAGCCGCGCCGGGGATGGCGGTGTTCACCGCGGCTGCGAAGTTCGCGGGGTCGACGATCTCGCCGGACCCCAGATTGAAGACGTCGTGCCGGGGGGACTCGACGAAGAGCGCGCGAATGAGCCCGTCAGCAACGTCCCGCGCGTAGATGCGCTCGCCGGCCCGAAAGCGGGCTTGCAGCCGGGTCCCCGCCGGCTCCGTGAGCGCCCGCATCACGAGGTCTTGCAGCAGCCACGCCGTCTCACCCCCGCCGCTGAACTCGCCGCGTCCGTACGCGCCCGCCAGTCGGATGTTGAGCGCGCTGATCCCCGTGTGCCGCGCGAACGCCCGCGCCGCGATCTCCGCCGCCGACTTGTACGCCGAGTAGAGATTGGCGGGCATGGAGTAGGGGAGCGACTCGACGGCCGGCCGATCGAGCGGGAGCGGCGGGTCGGCTCGATAGACGAAGATGGAGCTGACCAACACGGTCCGCCGGATGCCGACCTGCCGAGCCGCCTCGAGGACCGTCAGAAAGCCGTGGACGTTGACGTCGAACGCCTCGAATGGGACTTCGTTCACACGTGTTCCGCCATACCCACCGGCGTGAAGGACCCGCGTTGCGCGATAGCGCACCAGCAGCTCGCGCAGCCGGGCGAGGTCGCGCACGTCGCCCTGTTCTACCGCGCAGCCCGTCGCTCGTTCGCCCAGAACTGTCCGAAGGCGCTGGGCGTTGGCGTGCGGCGAGAGCATCACGACGGGCACGTCGCGCTCGCGCAGCAGCAGAGCGCTGTAGCTCGCGATCACGCCAGTTCCGGTGATGAGGACGCACTCAGCCGACGGGACGCTCACGCGGCGCGCCCGCAGTTGTGGTCCGCGTTGGGCGCGAGTCTGCCGTTGGCTCGCCGGCGTCTCGCGTCGTCAGGGCGAAATCGCTGTTCAGTCCCGCGGCGATGGACCTGACGTTGTCGACGTGGGGTATCTGCCGGAGGTTGCCGTACGGCCACGTCCTCATCCCATCGTATTCGTAGTCGTCGCTCCACGGGCCCGCGATCCCCCAGGTCCACACGCTGCCGTCGCGGCGGAGGGCGAGGCTATGATAGGCCTCCGTGGCGATCGCCGCCACGTCGGTAAGACCGTTGACGGGTGCTGGCTCAGCCGTGTCGGTCGCCCAGGCCGCCTCCGGATCGGCTTGTCCTCGACCGTTGTCTCCCCAAGCCCAGACGCTCCCATCGGCTCGAAGCGCAAGGTTGTGGCCACCTCTTGCCGCGATGGCGGTCACGTTGGTGATTTGGACCAGCGAGTGAGGCGCCGATGGCGCCGTGGGCTCGTCGGTCAGACGATCTCGCCCCCAGCTCCACACGATGCCATCGCGGGAGAGGGCGATGCTGTGTCGAGCCCCTGCGGCGACGGCCACCGCTCCCGGCACGCCGGAGACGCGCCGTGGCAGCAGGACCGGACGCGCTGCGTCCAGCCCGAGCTGTCCGTCCGCGGCGTCGCCCCAGGCCCAAACGTCGCCATTCGAGCGAATGGCTACGGAGTGTTTGTCTCCGGCGGCCACGGCGACGACGTCGTCGATCCCGCCGACCCGAACCGGATCCCAGCGGTCCACGGTGGTTCCGTCCCCCAGCTGGCCGCGGTCGTTCCGTCCCCACGCCCAGAGGGCGCCATCGCGACCGATGGCGAAGGCATGGCACGGGCCGGTGGCGATGGACGCAATGACACCCATTCCGGGAACCTGCTCCAGCGAGCTGACGAAGCGCTCGTGCCGACGGTTCTCGATGCACGGATCCGCTGACCCCCATCGCCAGACCGAGCCGCTTGTTTCCAGGAGGAGATGCTGGCCGCCAACGGTCGCAACAGCCTCCAGTTCTCCCAGTTGTTTGGCGGAAAGTGGCACGCGCAGCGGACCGGCCGCTAAGTTACTGGTCGCGAGGACGACCGTGCTCCAGGCGAGGACGCCGGGAATCGTTTCGATGTCGTCCCAATCGCTCGACCGCTGGCCGGACGATGCGCCGCTGGGATCGGGGGCGGATGGGGAATTCGCGCGCGTCGTCGGATCGGTCCAGGGATGTGCCCACGCAGCTCCGATCAGCGCGAGCGCGACCATGCCTCTCGCCACTTGAGATCCGAGACCGAGAACGCACGATAAATTCTGCTCTCGCGTCACCCCCGGCACCACCCCTACATCGACCTGAGCGCGCGTCCATCGCGCTGGGAGGGGACTGTAGGGAGGGATGGCAACCGCCGCCACGAATTTCATGGCCAGAAACACGAATTCTTGCGCGATTTCGCGCAAGAATTCGTGTTGGTCCGTCCGTCACGGCCACGCGCGAGGAATTAGTCTCCGTCGTCGCCGTATGACCACTGGTAGTTGGGATCGCTGTAGCACTCGGGAGGCATTTCGGACCTGAGCCCCCGTTTCGCGAGCTCTTGCTCGAAGTTCTGGCGGATCCAAGGATCCTCGTCCGCGTACTCGATATTGGGGCTCGGACCTCGGCGGAGCGGGTCACCGCCGGACGTCTGGCGGGCGTGGAAGGCGAGATAGCGGGCGGGTATCGCGCCCACGTTGAAGTGCTGGTGGTACCAGCGCGCTGGCGGGACGAACACGCTGGCCTCGTGCCATGGGACCACGATGCGCTCGCCGCCCGTCGACGGCCACATGACCGAATAACCGTCGCCTGCCGGGATGATGATCGCCGTGCCCGGGCCATGGTAATGCGCCTTCTTGTAGCGGCCCGGAGGGAAGACGGACATATGGGACGGGATGGCGGAGCCGGCGAACCGAATGGTCACGTGAAAGCCGCCGGCGCCTCGCTCCTGATACGTATCGAGCTTGTCCCACACGGCCATGTCCGGAAAGAAGTTACCGAACCACACCGGACGGCCGAGCGACCGGGCACGCTCGTCGTCGCTTTCGATGGCCTTGGCCGTGGCAAATGCGTCGCCGCTGTAGAGACGCTCCGGCGCAACAAACGCGCTCTCGAAGTAGAATTCGGCCTCCGGCCGGAGCAGCATCGCGGTCGGCAGATAGTTGTAGTGCATCAAGCGCGTCGGCTCGTGTCCCTGGGTATTGGAAAGCTGATACGTGCAGCCGCCAGGAATCACGAAGATGCTCCGCTTGCTCCACTCGAACGACTTTTTCGGGCCATCTCCGGCCCAGATCGTCGTCAGGCCGCGACCGTCGACGACGTAGACGATCTCATCAAGCGCGAATTTCACAGGTCGCGTCGTGCCGCCAGGCGGAATCTCGGTGATTCGAATCTCGCTGACGTCTCGCTGGCCGGCGAGGACAGCGAACGCCGCGTTGCACTCCCGGTCGGGCCACGGGCCCACCGGTATGGTCCGGGCGTCTTCGATCGCGTACCCCCGGTAAATTGGAACCCCCGTGGATTCGATGTACTGGTCGTAGGGAGACGGGTTGCGAGGCGGTCGCGTCGCGGCTTCCATGAGGTCTTCTGCTGTCGCAGTCATCGGTTCCCTCCGTTCGGATTTTTCTCGCCGTTGGGTCGAACGTTCCAACCGTTGCAGGCGCCGCGTCTTAGCGAATGGTCCACGTGGCAACGTTCCACGTGCTCGCAGCCTGGAGATACGCGGTGCTTCCAGGCCCGTCGAGACCCTTCCGGAACGCGTACACCTGGGGTACGTAGAAGATTGGCAGGACCGGAAGCTGCTCATCAAGCAGCTTCACGATCTTGAACAGTGCTTGTTGGCGTCGGCCTGACTCCAGCTCGCCAGCATAGGCTCGGTACAGCTCCTCATACGTCGGGTTCACGTAACCGCCATAGTTATTGCCGCCATACGCGTTTTGCGCGGTGCCGATCTGGGATTGCCGAAGCGAACCTGGCGCCGAGATCGAGAAGTTCCACGGCTTGATCAGCATACTCGGAAAGGACATCGCAAGCTGGTTTCGATTGGACGCGGTCTGCGCGTACGGCGCGGGGTCGGCCTGAAATCCGGCCGTGGTGAGCTGCGAGGCGACGATCGCCGCTTCCTGCGGGTTCGTGCCCTCGCTGCTGGTCGCGGCGGCGGCGGAGAACGGCTGGCCCAAGCCATTGTGGAACACGCCGTCCGGCCCTTTGGTCCAGCCCGCCTGAGCCATCAGCTCGGTAGCCCGATTCAGATCGAACGGATAGAGCGGAAGGCCCGCGTTCGCTGCCATCTCGAGCACCGGGTCGCCCAGCGGGGCGATGAAGTCTGCGCGCTGGGTGAGGCCGCCCTCCAGAGTCTCGACGATGGTGTCCCGATCCAGCGCGTGCAGCATCGCCTGGCGGACCCGAACGTCCTCGACCCAGGGGAGCGTCGCATCGCGGAAGTTGAGATAGATCATGCGAACGCCCTTCGCCACGGCGCCCGTCGTGCCGCCGCTGGTGGGAGCCCACGCATCGCGCACCACGCTCACTGGCTGAACGTCCACCTGGGCGCCAAGCGGGATGATGTCGATGTCGCCGGCCAGTACGCTGGCCACAAGCGCATTGGCGTCGCCGAGGAATTTCAGAACGATGCGATCGATCTTCGGTCTGCCGCCGACGTACCGGTCGAAGGCCTGTCCTTCAATGAAGCTTCCCCGCGACCATTCCGTAAGTTTGTAGGGGCCGAGGCCGACGAACTGCGTGCTCCAGTACGGGCTGTTGGAGAGCGCCGTCTTGTCGCCGGCGGCGTACTGTTCGGCAAAGATATGCGTCGGAACCGCGGGTATCCCATCGTAGCCGCTGACCCCCGCCGCGACCGTTATTGACTTCCAGGTGACAACCAGGGTCTGACTGTCGATGCCGCGAACGCTGGAAACGCTGTCCAGGGCGCCGGGGATGCTGGAAGCAAGCTCGGGATCGGTGTTGAGCTGGTAGCCAAGGATGAAGTCGTCGGCCGTGAGGGGCGTGCCGTCGTGCCACACGAGGCCGGGCTTGAGCTTCCACGTTACTTCCATCCCGCCCTCGGGGAGAACGCGCCAGTCGCCGTCTTGGAGCGATGGCACCTTCTGCGCGAGCACTGGCATCACGGCGCCCGCGGGATCGTACGCCGTAAGGGAGGCGTGGAACGCGTAAAACACTTCCAGCGGCGAGCTGCCGCTGCCACTTGCGCCGAAGAAGGCGGGCGAAGCGGGCTCGCGGTCGGCCTGCAACCCGACGTTCACAATCGTCGGGTGCGCGGGCGCTGCGACCGCAGTCGACGATGCGGACGCCTCGGACGGGCGCTGGCCCGCGGGCGCGGCGCAGCCGAGAAGGAGCGCCGCGGTGGTGAGGGTTACGGCGAGTGGCGTCGCGTGCCGGCCGGGGCGGACAGGTATTGATACGCCCACATTGCCCTCCGTACAGGGAGCCCTGCCTTGGTGATCGTCTCCAAGAATATGCGAAGTCCGCGTGGGACGCGAGCCGTCGTGAAGGCGGTGACGACCGGCCCGCGGCGGTCCCGACCCTTCAACCGAGAAACGTGGAGCGTTACGGAGCGGCCGAGCTAGCTCCCCTGCTGCTGTCCCGGTCTGCCGGTGGCGACGAGCGGCGCCCAGAGCTTGCACCACCAGGTGGCGCCGACGACCATGTCGAGATCCTTGTGGGCGCAGTACCCAATACCTTCTTTCAGCGCCTTGTAGAAGCGACAATTGTCGCACTGATCATCGGTCGTGCTAAACGACCAGAGATCGCCCTCCTCTGCGCGCCGCTTCAGTTCCTGGACTGACTGCATGTGACCTCCCTACCCAGCATTCGCGCGCTGACTGCTCATATCCTAACCCCCCGCTTCCCATGCCCCGAATCCGATAAGCAAGATCGTGCGCGGAATGATGGAACGGACGCCGAGGCCGCTCGATGCCCGTCGCGGCGGCTTATCTCGTTCGCCATGCTATAGTGAGCCCTGTTTCTGGCCACGAGCGCACTGCTCGTGGGTGTCGCTGGAGTTCTCCCCATGCGCGGGCCCGGACCGCGGGACTATATTGCCCTGGCCGCCACGAGCGCCTCCAACGGTATGGGGCTGCTGCTGCCCCTCTATCTCGTGCACAC
>DASRDP010000105.1 GCA_035652535.1 Chloroflexota bacterium | reverse complement strand
GGTCGTCGGCTTGGCATCGGCGGTCGCAGCTGCCATACGACCGGCGCTTCGCGTGTCGTTTCGACCGCCCGCCACGGCCCTTAGGCTCCAAGAAAGGGATGTCCCACTTGGAGCAGCGGAATCGAGCGGTGCATTCTCACTTGCTTTCCTCGTTGTTGCCGTCGCCCTCGTGGGTCTGCAGATGGCGACGCGCTGGGCCGGCATTGGTTTCGGGACGACGGCGGTTCTTGCTCTCGCAGCCTGCCTGGCTGGCGCGCCCCTCGTACGGTATGGATCTCCGTTGTTGATGCGCGTTTGGACGCAGGCCTTCGGCGTCGAAGGGGCGTTCGCCGCAGAGCATCTCCGTGAGCAGCCTCGACGATCTTCGCTGGTGGTTGCGACCCTCGGATTCGGGCTCGGTACGGTCCTCGTATCGGGCATGCTCGGCAAGAGCTTCGAGGCCAGCCTGGTTGACCGACTCTCGGCGTTTCTCCGAGCCGACATCGTGCTGATGTCGCCGTTTTCGTCGGCCGGCTACTTCACAGCGGCCGTGACCGACCGTGTCGTGGACGAGATTCGCCGTATGCCGGGAATAGCGAACGTCGGTGCCGTGCAGGGGACGGAGATATCGTACGGTGACGGCGACGCGGTGCTTTACGCCTACGACACGAACGGGATCCTCGACCCGGCGCTCCTCGGGTTTCTCGTCCGCGACCTCGACACGCTCGAGGCGTTCGCCGCGGGAAGAGGTATCTTGGTGACCGATTCGTTTGCCCACCGTTTCGGCGTGCACGTGGGCGATTGGATCGCCATTCCCGCCCCTGCGGGCGAACGCCGATATCCGTTGTTGGCCATTGTCAGCACCGAACCAACGGTCGCTGTCCTAATGAACCGGGACGAATATCGTCGCTTCTGGAAGGACGATCATGTCCGCTGGATAAATGTGCGCGTTGCGGGTGGTGTGGCGGTCGAGGAGGTGAGGCGTGGACTAAAGGCCGAGATTGCGCGACGTTACAATCTCCAAGTGATCTCCGGTCGGGCTCAGACGGACTTCTACGTGGAGAAGGTGCGCCAGGTGTTCAGCGCCCTTTACGTCGTTCAAGCGATCGTGTTCATCCTCGTGTTCGTCGGCTTGGGGGATGCACTCGCGACAGGGGTAATCGAGCGCACTCGTACGCTTGCAATGATGCGTGCGGTTGGACTTCCGCGGCGCGCGCTGTTCTCCGTGATTGTTCTCGAAGGGCTCGGGGTGGGGGCACTTGGATTGCTCTTGGCGGGCGCGACGGCACTGACTCTAGGCGTGTTCTGGGTGGCGGTTCAGTTTCCCGCTGTCTCGGGCTGGATCATCGATCTGCACGTTCCCGTAGCGCTGGCGCTTGTTGCTCTCGCAGCAACCGTCGCCCTTTGCCTCGGAGCGGCTGTTCCTCCTGCACTTCGGGTCGCTTATCTTCCGATCGGGCCCGCCCTGCGGGGGGAGTGATTTGCACGCAGGCGTCACTCTCGGGACCGTAGCGCGACCTTTGGGAACGAACGTGTCCGACCTCGACTCGGAGGTCGGGTATTGAGCCGCGAGGTAGACGAGTCAGCAGGCCGGCCATGGGCGTCCTCGGAATAAATGCATACGCTCACAACGCCGCTGCAGTCGTCTACGACCGCGAGGGGACGGTTGGCGCAGAGCAAGAACGGTTCGACCACAAGAGAAGGAGCGGCGCGTTTCCAATCGACGTGCTGCGTGACGTAATTCTCCCGATCACCGATCGAAACGCTATAAAGGCCGTTGCATTTCCTTGGAAGCCACTTCGATTCCTCCGTACGTACCTTCGGCTGTGCTGCAACGATCTCCCGAGGAGCCTGTCTCTCATTCATCCAAGAGCCTGCCCACATCTCAACGTCGCGTCGGGCGTGCGATTCCTTCGGCTTCGGAGTGAGCTGGCCCGCGCGCTTGGCGTCGCCCGGGCGCCAGTCCGATTCGTCGAGCACCATCTTGCTCATGCCAGCAACGCGTTCTTTTCATCCGATTTCGACAGGGCTCTCGTTCTAGTGGCCGACGGCTTTGGGGACACGTGCTCTCTATCGCTGTACCTCGGCGAGAAGGACGGCCTCAGCTTGATAGCGAGGAACAGTCTGCTGGACTCCCTGGGCATACTGTACGCCTGTGTCACGCAGCACCTTGGATTCCGGACGCTTCACGACGAGGGCAAGGTAATGGCCCTCTCGGCATACGGAGACGATTCGCTGGAGAGAGAATTCGCCAGGATTGTGCAGTGTCTCCCCGGGGGGAGGTACAGGTTCGATTTCTCGTATCTCAATTACAATTCCAGCGGGGAGCGACGCCCGTTCAGTGAGAAATTCGAGAGAGCGTTTGGGCCCGCACGAGCGCCGGGGGAGCCGTTGGGGGCTCGCCACTACAACCTCGCGAAGGCGCTGCAACGCACGGTGGAGCGGGTGATTGTACATGTCGTGCGATACGCTGCGGATGCGCACCGCGTTGATAGGTTGTGTTTCTCCGGGGGCGTCGCGCTGAATTGCGTGCTGAACGGACGCCTTGTCTCGGATACGGGGTTGCGCTCGATATTCGTGCCGCCCGCGCCTGACGACAGCGGCGCAGCGCTCGGCGCTGCCCAGGCAGTGGCGCACCTCGAGTTGGGGTGGCCGCGCTACACGCTGGATTCGGCTGCGCTCGGGCCGGAGTACACCGTCGGCCGAATCGGGGCGGCACTCCGCGGTGAGCAGTGTGAGATTTCTGAGCCGCCGGACGCCGCAGAGAAGGTTGCAGAGCTATTGGCGAAGGGATGCGTCGTGGGTTGGTTCCAGGGACGGATGGAGTACGGACCCCGTGCGCTCGGCCAGCGTTCGATCCTCGCGGATCCGCGCCGTAGAGACATCCAGCAGGTACTCAACGGGATGAAGCGCCGGGAGGCCTTTCGGCCCTTTGCGCTCGCGATTCTTTCCGAGCACGTCCATGAAGTCGTGCGGCCGGCGTTGCCGTCGCCATACATGGGTTTCGCGGGTGTGGTACGGCGCGAGATGCGCGCATCCATTCCCGGCGCTGTCCATGTCGATGGGTCCGTGCGCTTTCAAACCGTCGAACCGGCGGCAGGCTCTCTACGGCTTCGAGCGGTTGTCGAGGCGTTCTACCGCAGGACGGGAATACCCTGCGTGGTGAATACCTCGCTGAACTGCCAAATGCCGATTGCGGCCACACCCGAAGATGCTCTCGCGTGCTTTCATGCAGCTGGGCTGGATGCGATCTGCCTGGGACCATACTTGGTTCAGCGCGGGCCGGAGCGCCCGCGCCACGACGAGAGCTCGGCCCTTGCGGCGACGGCACGCGCCGTGCCGCGTTGACGCTCGCGTCGCGCGCGTGCTAGCCGACCGCCGATGGAGCGCGCCGTCGTCATGACCGGCATCGGCGGCCAGGGCGTGCAGCTCCTCGCGAGGGTCCTCGCGCAGGCGGCCATCCGCGAAGGGAAGCAGGCGATGACCTTCGGCGTGTTCATGGGGATGATCCGCGGCGGGGCGAGCGAGTCGACGGTCGTCGTCGCCGACGGCGAGATCACGACCCCGCCGATCGTGCCGCACGCGTGGGCGATCCTCGCCCTCCACGGCGAGGGACTCCCGAAGCTCCGCGCGAAGATCGAGCCGGGCGGCGTCGTGGTCGCGAACGCGGACCTCGTCGGGGCGCTGCCGGCGTGGGAGGGCGTGCGGACGGTCGCGGTGGCCGCGACCGGGGAGGCGAAGGCGCTCGGCCATCCGCTCGGCGCCGGCATGGTGGCGCTCGGCGCGTTCGTCGCGACGACGGCGCTCGTCGCCCCCGCGTCGCTCGACGCCGCGCTCGCGGACGTGCTGCCGCCGCATCGCCGGACGCTCGCCGACGCGAACCGCCGCTGCCTCGCGCGGGGCGCGGCGCTCGTCGCGCCCGCCGCGTCCGCGTTGCGCCCGTTCGCGCCCGCGTGTTAGGCGTCGGGGCGCCGTGGCGCGCCGGCCGGCGACCGTGACGATCGACGTCGAGACGTGCAAGGGCTGCGTCCTCTGCGTCGACGTCTGCCCGCCCCGGGTCCTCGTCATGTCGGAGCGCCCGAACGCGATGGGCTACCGCCAC
>DASRDP010000104.1 GCA_035652535.1 Chloroflexota bacterium | reverse complement strand
CCACGGAAATGGGACTCAGGACATTTTCTATCGCCGTCCAGAGGTGCTGTACTATTCGACGCACCAATTCCCGTTTTATCCCGGGTCGGGCCGCGTTGAGGAGACCGGCGAAGGGGACGGCGCGGGATACACCCTCAACGTTCCGCTCATGGCCGGATGCGGGGATGCCACGTACCTGGCGGCCACCGACAAGATTCTCGTACCGGCGCTCCGCCGCTTCGGACCAGAGCTTATTCTGGTCTCGCTAGGGTTCGATGCCCATTGGGCAGACCCTCTGGCGCAGATGCGCCTGTCCCTGAATGGTTACGCGGAAGAGCTGAGCCGAATCCGCGGAGTGGCGCAAGAGGTCTGCAATGGGCGCATCGTGTTGTTCCTCGAGGGCGGTTACGATCTCGAAGTCATCCAGGCGGGAACCCGAATGGCCGCCGAAATCCTGATCGATCATCCGCTCGATCGGGACATGCTTGGGCCCGGCCCCACTGGGGAGGAGCCGCGCCTGGCGACGGACGTCATCACCGCGGTACGCGACCGGCACAACCTTTGGTCAGAAAAATAAAAGTATCATGTGAACAGTCCTCCCGATCCGACGGGTGGCTCCAACGGGGAATTACTGCGTGTTTGGGTTCATCACGAAAATCATCGGGGACAACCCCGAAAAAGAGCTGAAGCGAATTCAGCCGATCGTTGATCAGATCAATGAGCTCGATGCCGAAGTTGCCCGGCTTCCCGACGACCGTCTCCGAGACAAAACGGCCGAGTTTCGCGGCCGGTTCCTGGCGGGCGAAACCCTCGATAGCCTCCTCCCGGAGGCATTCGCAGTCGTGCGCGAGGCGGCTCGCCGGACAATCGGTCAACGACACTACGACGTCCAGCTGATCGGCGGCGTGGTGCTCCACTCGGGAAAGATCGCCGAGATGCGCACAGGCGAGGGCAAGACCCTCGTCGCGACGCTTCCCGCCTACCTCAACGCGCTTTCCGGGGAGGGCGTTCACGTCGTCACTGTCAACGACTACCTCGCCAAGCGGGACTCGGAGTGGATGGGGCCGATCTACCGATTCCTCGGGCTTTCGGTGGGCGCCATTCAGCATGACATGGACGTTCGGTCACGGCGGGAGGCATACGGCTCCGACGTGACGTACGGCACGAACAACGAATTCGGGTTCGATTACTTGCGGGACAACATGGTTTGGTCGGCGACGGATATGGTCCAGCGTGGGCTCGAGTTCGCGATCGTCGACGAGATCGACAACATCCTCATCGACGAAGCGCGTACGCCCCTCATCATCTCGGGGCCTGCGGAAGAATCGACTGAGTACTACCACATGTTTGCGCGCATCGTGCCGCGGCTTCGGCACGAAGAAGACTTCACCATCGACGAGAAGCAGCGGTCGATCTCACTGACGGAAGAGGGCATCGCGAAAGTTGAGCACGCAGTCGGCGTGAGCAATCTCTACGACGCAGAGAACTACGAGCTGACGCACTACCTCGACCAGGCATTGAAGGCTGAGTTCCTCTACAAGCTCGATCGGGACTACATCGTCAAGGATGGCGAGGTCGTCATCATCGACGAATTCACCGGTCGGCAGATGCCCGGTCGCCGCTATGGCGAGGGATTGCACCAGGCAATCGAGGCAAAAGAGGGCGTTCGGGTGCAGCGTGAGAACGTGACCCTCGCGACGATCACCTTTCAAAACTATTTCCGCATGTACCGAAAGCTGGCCGGGATGACCGGGACGGCGTCGACGGAGCAGGAGGAATTCCGAAAGATCTACAACCTCGACGTCATTCCCATCCCGACGAACCGCCCCATGATTCGTCGGGATCAGGCGGACGTCATATACAAGACCGAAAACGCGAAGTTTCGCGCCGTCGTGGACGAGATCAAGGAGCTAAACGAGTCTGGACGACCGGTGCTCGTCGGCACCGTCTCCATCGAGAAAAGCGAGCGCCTGAGCGAGATGCTGCGCCGAGAGGGCATTCGGCACGAGGTGCTGAACGCCAAGCAGCACGAGCGCGAGGCTGCGATCATCGCTCAGGCGGGCCGCCCCGGTAGCGTCACCATTGCGACGAACATGGCGGGACGTGGAGTGGACATCCTTTTGGGAGGAAACCCCGCGGGCCTGGCGGAAGCGATCGTGCGCCGCAAGTTCAAGGGAGACGATGACCCGCCGCCCGAGGCGGTGGAGGCGGCCCTCGCGGAGGCCTCGGAGCTGTGCGAGCGAGACCACGCGACCGTTGTGAATCTCGGCGGGCTCCACATCATCGGCACGGAGCGGCACGAGGCGAGGCGCATCGACAACCAGCTCCGTGGCCGGGCCGGGCGCCAAGGGGACCCGGGGTCCTCGCGTTTCTATATCTCGCTGGAAGACGATCTCATGCGGCGGTTTGGGGGCAGCACGATCTCGAACCTTATGGACAAGCTCGGGCTTGAAGAAGACGTCCCCCTCGAGCACGGGCTCGTCTCAAAATCCATCGAGACCGCCCAGCAGAAGGTCGAGAGCCATAACTTCGACATCCGAAAGCACGTCGTCGAATATGACGACGTGATGAACAAGCAGCGCGAGATCGTCTATGCCGACCGGAAATCGGTGCTCGGCGAAGATACCCTCCGCGACACGCTGATGGACTGGGTCGACCGCGAGATCGACGAGCTGGTGAGCGCCTTCTGTGCCGTGCGCGGCGAACCCGCGGACATCGATGGCCTCCTGGATGCGCTGGCGAAGTTGATCCCGACCGCGGTCGTGGAGCCGAACGAGCTGGAAGGCCGCCGCCCGGAGGAGATCAACGAGCTGCTCAAGGACCTTGCCGCGTCCGCGTACGAGGCGAAGGAGCAGGAGCTGGGGCCGGAGGTCATGCGGCAGGCAGAGCGGGCCGTCGTGCTGCGCATCATCGACTCGTTGTGGGTACGGCATCTCACCGCGCTCGACGATCTCCGGAACGGCATCGGCCTTCGCGCATATGGCCAGCGCGATCCTCTGGTCGAGTACAAGGTTGAAGCGCACCGCATGTTTGAGGAGCTGCAACGCGCGATTCAGCACGACGTTGCGCACACCATCTTTCACGTCACGCTGGCTCGGGAGCAGCGTCCCAGGGTGCGTCCGCAGCCGGCCATGGTGAACCGGCGCGGCGGGTCGCAACCGGCGAAGGTCGGCAAGAAGATCGGTCGGAATGACCCGTGCTATTGTGGAAGCGGCAAAAAATACAAATACTGCTGTGGACGATAGACCAAAAGGAGCGAATCCGGTAGCGATGTCGAATGCGAGCAGCACACTTCGGAGGGTATTGGAGAACGTCTCGCGGGTCCTGATCGGGAAGCGCCGCGAGGTCGAGCTGGCGTTAGTCGCGCTGGCGAGTGAGGGGCACATTCTCATCGAGGATGTGCCCGGGGTAGGCAAAACCATGCTTGCCAAGTCGCTCGCGCGTTCCATCGGCTGCTCCTTCCGACGGATCCAGTTCACGCCGGATCTGCTTCCCAGCGACGTGACCGGAGTTTCGATCTACAGTCAGAAGACCGGTGAGTTCGAATTCCGCCCCGGCCCGGTGATGACGCAGATCCTCCTGGCCGACGAGATCAATCGCGCGACGCCCAAGACGCAGTCCGCCCTGCTGGAGGCGATGGAGGAACGACAGCTCACCGTTGACGGGATTACCTACCCGCTCCCGCCTCCCTTCATGGTGATGGCGACCCAGAACCCCATCGAGTACGAGGGTACCTTTCCCTTGCCCGAGGCCCAGCTGGACCGATTCATGATGCGAATTCGCCTGGGCTATCCGTCCCGGGCGGACGAGGCCGCGGTCCTGGAATCCCAGGCGCTGTCTCACCCGATCAACGAGATCGAGCAGGTCGTGGATGGCTCCGCTTTGCTCGAAGTCCACCGGGTCGTGAGGCAAGTCCGCGTGGATCCGCTCGTGCGCCAGTACATCGTGGATGTCGTCTCGGCGACGCGGACGCATCCCGATGTGTACCTAGGAGCTAGTCCACGTGGCTCGCTCTCGCTGTTCCGGACCGCTCAGGCTCTGGCACTCCTGAACGATCGCGACTTCGTGATCCCGGACGACGTGAAGACGCTGACGGAGCCCGTGCTCGGCCACCGGGTTATCCTGAATCCGGCCGCGCGAGTTCGGAGCGTTCAATCGGCGTCAGTGCTTCAGGAAGTCCTGCAGTCGGTGGCTGTACCCGGCGCTCGCGTGCCCGCCTGAGCCATCTGCAATCAACCAGCCACCGGCGTATGGCGATGCGCGAGAAATCGGCGTGACGAGTCTCGAATGAAAACAATCGGTCTCTTGGCCCTGTGCACGGGCACGTTTCTCGCGGCGCTCATCGGTGGCTGGAGCGTCATGTACCACGTAGCCTATGTCACCGTGTTGCTTGTCGCGGTCGCCGCTGGATGGACGATGATCGGCGTTCGCACCATCGCCGTTGAGCGCCGCACGCGCGCACAACGAGCTGAGGTGGGCGGCTACTTCGAAGAATGGGTCGCCGTGGACAATACGTGGCGGCTCCCCAAGCCGTGGGTCGAAGTGCAAACGGACTCCACGCTCAGCGGCCACGGTATCCAGCGCGGGTTTTCCCTGGGGGGCGGAGCGCGGCGAAGCTGGACGCTTCGAACGCAGTGCGCAACCCGTGGGAAATTCACCCTCGGCAATCTCACGATTACGACAGGCGACCCCTTTGGGCTTTTCCAGCGGAGCGTGCGCTACCCGTCTCAGGAGACCATCGTGGTCTATCCGCAGACCGTGGACTTCACTACGCCTGCTCGAATCCCCGGCGATCTCCCCGGTGGCGCCAGGTCGAGCGGGCACGTGCCGTATGTGACGCCGACCGCCGCTAGCGTGCGGGAGTACGCGCCATCCGACCCGTTCGGGCGGATCCACTGGCCCAGCTCCGCGCGCCTAGGGCGCCTCATGGTGAAAGAGTTCGAGCTGGACCCGTTCTCGGACATCTGGATTGTGCTCGACCTCAATCGATACGTGCACTACGGCCGCGGAGCGGAATCAACCGAAGAATACGCGGTGACGGTCGCCGCATCGCTCGGCAAGCATTTCCTCATGCAGAACCGTTGCGTCGGCTTCGTGTCGCAAAACGAGGTCATTCAAGCCGACCGTGGCAGCCGTCAGCTCACCAAGCTGATGGAGCTGCTCGCGGTCGTGCGGGCGGATCGATGGCTCACCCTGGGCCAGACCCTCTCGGGGGAGAGCCTGCGGTTCAATCGGTTCTCGACGCTCTTCATCGTGACGCCGTCTTCCGACGCGGAATGGATCCACGTATGCCAGCACATCACGCAGCGTGGTGTCAACGTCATGGTCGCCCTCATCGAGTCCGCGACATTTGGCAGTGGCTCCGGCTCGATCGAGGTCGTGGGCTCGCTTGCCGCGTCGAACGTGCCCGTCTTTCTGGTGAAGCGCGGCGAGCCCCTCGATCGCCTGCTCTCCGAGCAGGCGGGATTGGTGGATCAGCCGGCGATGGCAGCAGGCGCCCATGGTGATTGACGCGGTCGGCTTGAACGCGCAAATCGCGCGCGTCCAGCGGATCTGGTTTGCGCTGGCGCTGGGCGGCGTGCTGGTCGTCTGCCCGGCGGCATCGGTTCAGGCGGCGGGATGGTCGGATCACCTGAGTCCGGTGCCCGTCATGGCGCTCGGTGGCCTGGCGGTGGCCGTGCTGCTTCCTGTATTTCGGATTCGGTCGGTTGTGAGCCATCCGATCGCCGTCCTCATTGGTCTGGCGTTCGTGAGCCTCGTCTACTCCTCGTTCCTGCCAACCCACGGCGTCGCGGAGCGCATGGAAGAGTTCCTCGGCCGCGTCGCCGCCTGGCTCGGCGCCGCCTTCTCCGGCGCGCCGAGCACGGACAATCTTTTGTTCGCCTATGCCATGAGCCTCATCGGGTGGTCCGTCGGCTATATCGGCGGGACAGGGGTGATGCGCGCCATGAACCCGTGGTGGGCCATCGTGCCGAGTGGCGCCGCGCTGCTGTTGAACCTTTCCTACGCCCCACCACATCTTCTGCCCTATGTCTTCGTGCATCTGCTCGCCAGCTTTGGCCTCCTCGGCCACATCACATCGCTGATGCGTGAAGAGCGGTGGCGCGCCCAGGAAGTCACGGAGACCCTGAATCGCGGCACGAGCTTCGCGCTGACTGGCGTTGGGGTGGGGCTCATCATCATCTTCGCCGCGTGGCGCATTCCCGTTGGGGAAGTCCAACGCGGCGTGGCATCCGCGTGGGAGAACGTCGCCGGACCCTGGCAAACGGCGCAGACGAACTTCGACCGACTGTTCGCCGCCCTCAATCCGTCGACGGTGCCAGGCAAGGGACTGACGGTCGCGCAGACGATGGCGCCGCGAGGGTCCTTCGAGCTGGGAGACGCGCCCGTGCTGCGCATCTCCGGACGCGAACCTGGGTACTGGCGCGCGGTGACCTACGACCAGTACACCGGACGCGCCGTGATCAGCTCCCCCACGATGTCGCAGCGGCTGGACCGACGGGAGCCGCTGGAAGGAAGCATGGAGACCGACGCGTCGCGCAAGTTCGCCGAGTACACAGTGACGGTCCTGGCCCCGTCGACGTCAGTCATCTACGCGCCGGACGCGCCGGTGACGATCAGCGTGCCCACGGTGTACGACTATCGAGAGGACCGGCACGATTATGGGTCGCTCCGGCCACTTGCGCCGATTCATGAGCAACAACGCTACAGCGTATTGTCGTCCGTATCGACCGCTTCGGCATCGGAGCTGAGGCAGGTGGGCACCGCGTATCCGTCATGGATGCACCAGTACCTCCAGCTTCCCGCTTCGTTGCCCGATCGCGTCCGGCGGGAGGGCCGCCGGGTGGTCGGCGAGGCGAGCAATTCGTACGATGCCGCGCTGAACGTCCAGCAGTACCTGCGTGGGCTAACCTACAGCACGCGCGTGCCCGTGCCACCGCCGAATCGCGATTGGGTGAGCTTCCTGCTTTTCGACTCGAAGGAGGGGTACTGCGACTACTTTGCGACGGCCATGATGGTGATGCTGCGAACGGTTGGGATTCCCGCGCGGGTCGCGAGCGGCTATGTGACCGGGGACTGGGACGGGGCGACTCAGTCTTACATCGCTACCGAGCACCATGCGCACAGCTGGACTGAGGTGTATTTTCCTGGCTACGGATGGATTGCCTTTGAGCCGTCGGCGAACCGCCCCGCGCCGGTGCGGCCAGAAAACCAAACCGCGTCGATTGGGACCGACGATCTGGTCAGCATCACCCAGGCGAACCCTGAGCTGGATGACTACTATGACGACGAGGATGAACTGGACGCTGGTTCGTTCGTGCCGCTGCCCCCTCCCCAAGCAGGCACCGGCCTGATTCTGGTCCGGATCCTGCTGGGGGTTCTCCTCCTTTCGATCGTCGGGGGGATTGGCGCCATTGGCATTCTTTGGAGGCGCGGCATTCGGCGGCTTCCGGCCATCGCGCGCCCCTATGCACAGCTCGTGCGGTTAGCCTCCTGGTGCAGGCTGGGCCCGCGACCGTCCCAGACGCCGTTCGAGTTCGGGCGGGATCTCGAACGGGTCTTGCCGACCGCCGCGGACCGAATCACCGCCATCACCGACGCATACGTCGCCGGGGTGTACGGGGCCAAGGCACACGACGAGTCGGCGTCGCGGCGGCTCGCGCGGATCGGGATGCAGACTCGCCGACAGCTGATCACGGCGATCGTGTTGGGCCGCTGGCGCCGGGCGCTGAGCGAGCGGCTCGGCGCCGTCGCGGGGACGCGCGAATAGAGCGCCTATCGTCTCCGACATGTGCGCTGGAGCACCCCGTACCGTACGGACTTGACGGAAGAGTGCGTCCTTGCGTACCATCCGCGCTATTCTGTATCGGCGCCTCGGTCGCCGTTCCAGGGCTCGGCCGACAGCGGGCCGTATAATCTGAGCGCGCTGCCGCTGAGGCGACGAAACAAAGCAGGCAGGTGAGGATCGTGGAGCCGCTCCTAGACGTTCGAGATCTCCGAACCGAGTTTCCGACAAGTGATGGTGTCGTCCACGCGGTCAATGGAATCTCGTACACCGTAATGCCTGGCGAAGCCGTGGGCCTGGTCGGAGAGAGCGGGTGCGGAAAAAGCATCAGCGCGCTATCACTGCTGAACCTCGTGCCTCGACCGGGTCGAGTCGTCCACGGTGAGGTGATTTTCGAGGGCCAAGACCTCCGGAAGCTCAACGACGATCAGATCCGAAAGATCCGCGGCAATGAGATCGCGATGATCTTTCAGGACCCCATGACATCGCTCAACCCGGTCCTCTCGATTCGAACTCAGATGACGGAGCCTCTCAAGCTCCACAAGGGAATGGACCAAAGCGCGGCGGACCGCCGGGCCGTTGAGCTGCTGGAACTGGTCGAGGTCCCCGGCGCGCGGTCGCGTCTCCGAGAGTATCCCCATCAATTCAGCGGCGGCATGCGTCAGCGGGTGATGATCGCCATGGCGCTCGCTTGCGAGCCAAAGCTCCTCGTCGCAGACGAGCCGACGACAGCGCTCGACGTGACGATCCAGGCGCAAATTCTCGACATCCTCACAAAATTGCGCAAAGAAGTCGGCATGGCTCTCATCATGATCACCCACGACCTGGGCGTCGTCGCGGGTCTCTGCGATCGCATCAATGTCATGTATGCCGGGTACATCGTCGAGCATGCGACGACGGACGAGTTGTTCGGGAACCCGCGACACCCTTACACGATTGGCCTGCTTCGCTCGATCCCCCGGATGGACATGGAGCGCAAGTCCAAGCTCGTTCCGATTGAGGGGTTTCCGCCTGACCTCATCACGATCGGGCGCACGTGTCCGTTCCAGGCTCGGTGCGTGTATGCCGTGGACCGCTGCGGCGAACAGAATCCGGCGCTCGAGTCCGTTGGAAGCGAGCACAATGTTGCCTGCTGGGTTGATATCTACGCGGGGAGAAAATAGCCATGAGTGCCGCCGCAGCGTCTGCCAATGACGTCCTGGTCGACGTTCGCAACCTCAAGATGTACTTCCCAGTTCGCAGCGGAATCGTTTTCGACCGGGTCGTGGGACACGTCCACGCCGTGGATGACATCAGCTTCCATGTGAAGCGCGGAGAGACCCTCGGCCTCGTGGGGGAAAGCGGCTGCGGCAAGTCGACGACCGGGCGCGCGGTCCTGCAGATCTATCGCCCGACGGCAGGAGAGGTCTACTTCAACGGATCGGACGTCACAAAGGCGAAGGGCCGAGACCTGCAGCACTACCGACGCAACATGCAGATGGTGTTCCAGGATCCGTTTGCGTCGCTCGATCCACGCATGACGGTTGGGGGAATCATCTCAGAGCCGCTCGAGATCCATAACCTCGCGCGCGGCAAGGAGCGTGAAGAGCGCGTCCGGGAGATGCTGCGCATCGTGGGTCTCAATCCGTACTTCGCCAATCGATACCCCCACGAGTTCAGCGGTGGGCAGCGCCAGCGCATCGGACTCGCCCGAGCCCTTGCGCTCGAACCCGAATTCATCGTGTGCGACGAGCCCATCAGCGCGCTCGACGTGTCGATTCAGGCGCAGATCATCAACCTGCTCGAAGAACTGCAGGCGCAGTACAACCTCACCTATCTGTTCATCGCCCACGACCTGGCGGTGGTCCGGCACATCAGCGACCGCGTCGCGGTGATGTACGTGGGTAAGATTGTGGAGGTTGCCGATCGAAACGAGCTGTACGATCTGCCGCTCCACCCCTACTCGAAAGCGTTGCTGTCGGCCGTGCCGATCCCGGATCCCGTGGTCGAACGGCGGCGGTCGCGCATCATCCTGCAGGGAGATGTTCCGAGCCCAATTAACCCGCCCGCCGGGTGTCGGTTTCATCCCCGGTGCCCCTTCGCTCGGGCCGATTGCTCGGCCTCCGAGCCTCCGTTGGAAGAGGTGCGGCCGAATCACTGGGTTGCGTGCTTCTTCTGGAAGGAGATCGCCGAGCGCACGACTGTCTCCGTGCCTTCGCCCAACTGACGCGGGCTGCTGCTGAGCGTTCTTCGAGATCTGGCTCCGACCGAGGCGGTCAGCGGAGCGCGAGCGGGTCTTCCCCTTCGAGGAGGTCCTGCATCGCCTCACGCGCCGCGGCGCGGATCTCGCGGTCCCGGGACTGTAGGAGCTCGGACAGCGCTGCCTTCGCATCCTTCCCACCGATGAGACCGAGGGCGTGGATGGCTGCGAGCCGAACGTCGCTCTCGGGGTCGGACAGCCGCTGGATGAGGTCTGGAACCAGTTCCGCGTCCTCAAGCTCCGCCGCGGCCTGCGCGGCCGTCGCGCGGAGGTGGGCGATTTCGCCGTGCATCTCTGCGCGAATGTCCGGGATCCAGATCTCCTGGCAATTCCGGCCCATGGCTTCGATGGCCGCGTCACGCAAGTCTGGTTGCAGGTGCGCCTGGCGTATCTCCAGCTCGGTCTGGGGAGTCGTCAAGAAGGACAGGGACAGCAGCGCCGCCCGACGCGTCATCGTGTCCGCATCGGGCAGGTGCAAAACGCCCGTCAGCACCTGCTCCAGCTTCTGCTGGACCTCAGCCGGCCAGTCGTCTACCTGCGCCGCCAGGGTGTATGAGCCCAACTCTTCGAGCGCCGCCAAGCGGACGTCCGGATCGGGATCGGCGACAGCGCTGCGGACGTACGTGTCGAGGAGGTCGGGGTCGGCCTCTTCCGACGCGAGGCGCAGGCCCAGCTCGCGCACACTTGGATCCGGATCCACCAGGGCGAGAGCGTATGCAGGCGCGAAGTCGAGCACCAAATTCTCTTCCGCCGCTTCTCCCATGGCGCTCAGGAGCGCCTCGCGTTCTTCCGCGCCGAGGCGATTCCACAGTGAGCGGAATCGATCGAGCGACTCGCCTTCGAGTCCGGTCAGACGTTCGACGGCGGTTGTCGGGAGCTCGAGGCCGATAGAAAGGGCTTGCTCGATCTCCGCGAGAGGGTCCGGCAGCATCTCAATATGCTCGGGCGAACACGGCGGTCTGCGGGGCATCCTTCCGGCAAACCAGGCATGCGCCGGACCGATTCCCGCCGTCGAGGGGAACGCAGCGGAGCGTGGCGCCGGTCCGCTCCTTCACGTGCGCCTCGCAAGCGGCGTCGCCGCACCAGGGGGCCCAGAAGAAACCGCGCTCGCGCTCGAGCTGCGCCGCCAGCTCATCAATTGATTCGACCATATGCGTCCGCGATTCGCGAAATGCCACGGCGCGCTCGTAGAGGGATCGCTGCACATCGTCGAGGATCTGGGGCAGCCGAGTCGAGAGCGCGGCGAAGGGGACCGCCTCCTTCGCCCGATTGTCCCTGCGGACCGCGATTCCCTGCCTCTGCGCGATGTCCTTGGGGCCGATCTCGAGTCGCACGGGGACGCCGCGCAGCTCCCACTCGCTGAATTTCCAGCCGGGCCGATGCTCCGACCAATCGACGTGTACGCGAATCGTGCCCGCTAGCTCGCGCCGGATCCGCTCCACCTCCTCGTGAATTTCCGTGCGCTGCTCGTCCCGTTGGTAGATGGGGACGATCACCACCTGATATGGCGCGACCCGCGGTGGGAGGATCAACCCTGATTCGTCCCCGTGCATCATGATGACGCCGCCCACCAGCCGCGTGCTTGCGCCCCAGCTGGTCGTCCAGGCGTGACGGCGCTCGCCGTCCATGTCGAGAAAGCTGATGTTGAAGGCCCGCGCGAAGCCCTGGCCGAAGGAGTGAGAGGTGCCGGCCTGGAGGGCGCGGCCGTCGCCCATCATCGCTTCGACCGTAAACGTTGCGGCTGCCCCGGCGAACTTCTCAGCTTCGGACTTTCGCCCGGCAATAACCGGCATCGCCAGCTCGGTCTCGGCAAAGTCGCGATAGACGTCGAGCATGCGGAGCACCTCGTCCATCGCCTCTTCTTCCGTGCGGTGGGCGGTGTGACCCTCCTGCCACAGGAACTCCGTCGTTCGCAGGAACAGGTAGGTACGCTTCTCCCAGCGCACGACGTTCGCCCACTGGTTGATCAGGATCGGCAAATCGCGCCAAGACTGCACCCACTTGCCGTACATCGTACCGATGATGGCCTCCGACGTTGGCCGAATCGCGAGGCGCTCGTCGAGATCCTCCGTGCCGGCGGCGGTAATCCACGCGACCTCCGGGTTGAACCCCTCCACGTGCTCGGCTTCGCGCTGGAGGAGGCTCTCCGGGATGAACAGGGGGAAGTAGGCGTTGAGGTGGCCGGTCGCCTTGATCCTCGCGTCCAGCGCAGCCTGCATGTTCTCCCACAGCGCGTACCCATATGGGCGGATCACCATGCAGCCCCGAACGGGCGAGTAGTCCGCCAGTTCGGCTTTCAGGATCACGTCCGTATACCAACGCGAGTAGTCGTCGCCCTTGTCGGCAATCTCCTCCACGAAGCGACTGTCGTTCGCCAATCATCACCCCCAATAGCGTGAAAAAATTGTATGCGTGGCGCCGGAAGGCGGGCAAACGCAGCCTATAATGGGGTGATGCCGGATGTACCCGACCCGACCCGCACATTGTCGTGCTGGCTCGACGTCGACCTCGATGCGATTCAACGGAACGTCCGTCAGATTCGCCGATGGGTCCGGCCCGGTACCGACGTTGCCGCCGTGGTCAAGGCCCATGGATATGGAGCCGGGGCGGTCGAAGTCGCCCGCGCGGTACTGCGCGCCGGGGCGAAGTGGCTGGCGGTCGCCCGCGTGCACGAAGGCGTCGAGCTGCGGCGGGCGGGGCTCGACGCTCCGATCCTGGTCCTGACCCGAACGGAGCCGGCCGAAGCCGATGTGGCGGTTCGCTACGATCTCACCGTAACCGTCGATACGATCGATCTGATCCGCGCGCTCGATCGGGCCGCGCGAAGACATGCGAGATCCGCGACGGTTCATGTGAAGGTGGACACCGGACTCCATCGGTTTGGTGTCGATCCGGAACGGGCCCTCGATCTCGCGCGCGAATTGGCGTCGAGCGATGGACTGGACGTCCAGGCGATCTACACCCACTTCGCCAGCGCCGACGAGACCGATCTCTCCTACACGTACGATCAGCTCGACCGCTTCAATCGCGTCGTTGCGGACCTGGCGCGTGCAGGGTACGAGTTCCCGATCCGGCACGCCTGCAACAGCGCTGCGACGATGGCTCTGCCCGATGCCCATTTCGGACTGGTGCGCACCGGCCTCTTGCTCTACGGGGTCAGCCCCAACGGCAACGTTCCGGATGGCTTCGATCTTCAACCGGCGGTCTCGCTGCGCGCCCGAGTTGCGCGGGTCACCTGCCTCGCTCGCGGCGAAGGCGTCGGGTACGGGCAGACCTGGCACGCCCCGCGGCCGACGCGGGTGGCGCTCGTGTCGGCGGGCTACGCAGACGGTATCGACCGCCGCCTCTCGAACGTCGGCGAAGCGCTCGTGCGGGGACAGGTCGCGCCCATCATCGGTCGCGTGTCGATGGACCAGACAGTCGTTGACATCACGGACATTCCCGGCGCGGCCGAGGGAGACGTCGCGACGTTTTTCGGCGCGGATGGCCAACGGGTGATCGGGTTGAATCATTTTGCGGATCAGGCGGGCACGATTCCACACGTTGCGCTCACCAATATCGGCGGGCGCGTCGCGCGCGTCTATCGCGAAGGTGGCGAGCCTCCGAGGCTGCAACGGTTGAACGGCGTCCAGGAGCTGTGCCCAGCGGAGTGATGGGCCCGGTCGCTATGGAGCGGGCGCGTTCTCCAGCCATTCGCGCGCGAGGGTGCCGGCCGCCCCAGCCGGCGCCCGGCGAATGGTGCAGGTCGGGAGCGAGCTGAGGAATGCCTGGCCGTAGGATTTCGAGAGCACGCGGCGGTCCAGCACAACCACGACTCCGCGGTCCGTGGCGCTCCGAATGAGGCGACCGAATCCCTGCTTGAAGCGAAGGATCGCGTGTGGGAGGGCAAATTGACGGAACGGGTCGTCGAACAACTCGCTGCGCGCCGCGAACACCGGATCTGTTGGTACGGCGAAGGGCAGGCGCGCGATGATGAGGGCGGATAGCGCCTCGCCGACCACGTCCACACCCTCCCAGAATGACGCGGTGCCAAGGAGCAGCGCGCGCTCTGTCGCCTTGAATCGCTGCAACAGCCGTGTGCGCGATCCGTCCACCCCCTGCCCCATCAGCGCGATCTGCGCCCGGTCGATCCGATCGCGAATGGCGTCGTGCGTCGTTCGGAGCTGCGCATGCGACGTGAAGAGCGCCATTGTTTTTCCGCCGAGCGCCTCTGCCACGTCCGCGACGACGTCCGCACACTTTCGCGCGTAGCCCGGCTGGTTCGGCTCTGGCACGTCGTCCGGCACGATGAGCATGGCCGCCCGCTGGTAATCGAACGGGGACCCGAGCGCCAACTCCTCCACCTCCGCCGCGCCCAGCCGTTCGCGGATGAACTCGAAGGAGCCCTCGGTCGTAAGAGTCGCCGAGGTGAAGATCGTCGTGGACTTGGAGTCCAGAAACGCCGCCCTCAACTGGGGCGCCACGTCGAGGGGCGCGAGGTTCAGGCTTGGAGGTCCGGCCGACTGGGCGCCCCCACTGTCCGTCCCACCCTGCGCCTGGGGTTGCGTCAGCCAGCACACCGTGTCGGGCGCGGGTCGAGTCACGATGGCGCGCAGCTGTGGCACCACTGCGTCCATCTGCGACCGAATGGCGAGCAGCTCCGCGAGCACGTCCGACACGGCCTGGCTCCCTTCCTTGGCGGCGTCGGAAAGGTCTTCCAGAATCGGTTCCAGGGCCACCTCAATCGCATCGAAATGCGCGCACAGGCCGTCGCAGGCCACCTCAATCGCGTCCCAGCCGTTTCCCCTCCGCGAGACGGGCGTCAGGCGAATCGTTCGCACGGGCTCCCACTGGGACCCGGCTGAAGTGAGAAAATCGCGCGTCGCCTCGAAAAGCTGGGAGACGAACCCTAGCGCGGCAACGGCGTGCGCGCGGATGTCCGTGGTGGCCTCATCGAGCTGTTGGAGCCGCTTTGGCGCCAGCCCGCCAGACCGGAGCAGGGCCATCGCCGCGTCCAGGTGGCCCACCCCGTCGCGGCCGGATGCGGGGATGAGCGCTTCGAGGGGCGCGCTGCAGGTGCGCGGATAGATGGAAAAACCGAGCTGCCGCGTCGCTTCGTCCTCGAGGTGGTGCGCTTCATCGATCACGAGTCGGGTGTGGTCGGGTACCACGCGGCTATTCGTGGTGAGATCCGAGAGCAAGAGCGCGTGATTCACGATGACGACGTGGCTCGCCTCTGCTGCCCGCCGAGCGCGGCTGATGAAGCAGACGCCGTCCCGATGATAGCGACACGTGAGGGACGAGCATGACTCAGACTGAGAACATATCCGCCCCCATGCGACCTCTTCGTCCGGCGTCAGCCGCAGCTCGCCGCGATCCCCAGTTTCGGTCTGAGTGATCCAGAGCAGCGTCTTCACGAGCAGTCCCGCTTCGACGCGCGAGACCGCTTCAGACCGGAGCAGCGACAACCATCGTTGCAGGCACAGATAGTTCGCGCGCCCCTTCAAGACCGCCACCCGCGCCCGGTAGTCCATCGCGGAGAGAAGCCCTGGGGCGTCCTTTTCAGAGAGCTGGTCCTGGAGATTGATGGTGTTGGTGGAGACGACAACGCGGTCATTGTTCGCGGAGGCATACGCGAGCGCCGGCAGAAGGTAGGCGAGAGATTTGCCGGTCCCGGTTCCCGCCTCGGTAATGAGGTGCTTCTCCTCGTTGAACGCGTGCGCGACGGCTCGCAGCATGGCGAGCTGCTCGGGGCGCTCCTCGTATCCTGCCAGTGTCCGGGCGACGCGCCCGCCTGCGCTCATCTCCGCGGCGAGGACCTCCGGATCGACGCGCCGACGCCGTGCATGAGGCGTAAGCGGCTCTTCGCGCGTCGTCGGTGGCGCGAGGAGCCGCGATAGGCCGAGATCGACCGGATTCAGAATATCGCCGGAGAGCGCGCTGCTCACGAGCTGGCGGCGCCGTTCCCGCCCCGCTTCGACGAAGAGATCTCGGTACGCCCAGTCGAAGCCGAGCGTGAGGCGATCGATGTGCATGAGGATCTCGATGTCCAGAGACCGGATCCGATCGAGCAGGGCCAGAAACACCTCTCGCGCTCGATGCGCGTCCGCCAGCGCCCGGTGGGCGCCGCCAGACGGAAGGCCGAGCGCCCGCGCGATGGCGGTTAGCTCGTACGACGGGAGGCCGGGCAGGAGGAGGGATGCAAGCTCGAACGTGTCGAGGATCGGCGCATCCAGCGCGATCCCCTGGCGTGCCAGGTGCGCAACGTCGATCTCGACGCTCTGCCCGACGATTGACGTTCGCCCGACGAAAGCGCGCAGCCGCTCCGCGATCGAATCCAGCGAAGGGGCGGCTGTCAGCTCGCGGTCGTCGATTCCGGTGAGCTGGCGGATGGTGTACGGCAGCGACGCGGAGGGATTGACCAGGGTTGACCATTCTTCAAGGACGGCGCGCTCGGTAAATCGCACGGCCGCGATCTCGATCACGCGAGAGCGCGGCGAATTCGGCTCGATCAGTTCGAGGTCGAGCGCGACATATTCCTGTTCGGCCAATGCATTGGCCCTTTCTAGCTCAGGAGACCGAGCGCTGGGGCCGGCGGTACACGGCTGGGACCAGGGCGAAGACGGGAAAGCGCGGCTATTTGCGGCGCCGAGTGCTGGCCATGGCCGCGCGGGCGAGATACTCGCGGACGATGGGATTCTTGAGGAGCGCGAACGCCAGAGGAACGAGCTGAGCCGCGTACCGGGCCCGACTGACGTCGACGAGGCGTCCCTTTCGCTTGACGGCGCCGTCGCCGGATACGCTGCGCCCGAGCGCTTCACCCTTCGCTGGGATGCGCCGCGCCATGCGCTCTGCCGCATCGCGCGCGATCAGGATCGCTTGATCGACGAGCGAAGCGGAGGCCTGACGCGCGGATTCGCGAAGGGTCTGGGCGCTAGGCGGCTTCGGCTTCCGGGCCGTCAGGTTCGCGATCATCACGCCGGCTACCGCGCCAACCGCAGCCGCGCCAACGGCTTTTGCAACAGCCGGCCGCGTGCGGATCAGGTCGTTGATGGCGTCGGCGAGGTCTTGCGCCCGGTCGAGCCCCAGCGCGATCGCCTGCGCCAGGTCCTCGATAGCCGTCTCCCACCGCTCGGGCATCGCATCGGGCAGATCGGCGGCGCCTTCTGCGAACTCCTCACTTGTGTCCATCGTTGACCCCCCGGTATTCGGGGTAATCATAACACAGCCTCCCACGCACCCCTGCCGCGACCGAGCCAGCGGAGCGCCGAGACGCGGGCGGGTGCGCCCGTTGTCCGCGCGAGCGTCAGTAGCCCATGTCGAGCGCCGCCTTCAGAATCTTCCGGGCCGCCGGCGTGGCAAAAGTGGTCCCGGACCCGCGGTTTTCCATGATCACCGCGACCGCGACGCCGGGACGATCGGCTGGTGCGTAGCCCACGAACCAGGAGTGCGGGGTCTCGGACGTGCTCACTTCCGCCGTTCCGGTCTTGCCGCCGACGCGGACGCCGGGGATCCTCGCCGGCTGCGCATATGCCGTATCGACGCTCAGCTCCATCATCGCGTTCAGCTCGGCCGCCGCGCTCTCGCTAATGACCCGATGGCCCCCGGCACCAGGTTGGTGGATCCGTTCCACAGTTTTTCCATCCTCGACGCTGGCCACGATGTACGGAGCCGGCATTACGCCGCCGTTGTCGACCGTCGCGGCGACGAGGGCCATCTGGAGCGGGCTCACCAGGAGATCCCCCTGGCCGAATGCCGTGCTGGCCAGCTGCGCCCGCGTCATGTGATCGGCCTTGGAGATCAGGCCGGCCGAGGTCGGAAGGTCGAATGGGACGGCCTGGCCGATGCCATAGCGCCGAGCATATTCCCGAAGGCGCGCCTCGCTGGCATCGACGGGTCCAGCAGGCCACGTGTACGGCTCGCGCGAAGCGAGGGGCGAGTAGTCGATCAGCGAAGACCCTCCCAGCGAGAGGCCCGTGTAGGCGAAGAACACGTTGCACGACCACGCGAACTCCTCTGCGAATGTCAGGTCCGTGAGCTGGGGGTGATTGGTATTCCGGATGCGTAGACCGTCGACGATCAAATCCGCCTCGTGGTGGTGCTCCATTCCAGCAGTTGCGATTCCTGAATCCAGCGCGGCGCTCGCCGTCACGAGCTTAAAGATCGATCCCGGGACGTACTGACCATTGATCGCCCGGCTGACAAATGGCTCGCCCCGGTCGTTCGCCAGCCGCTCCCAATCCTCGTCGAGGGTGTTGGGATCGAAATACGGATGGCTGGCGAGGGCGAGCACCTCGCCGGTCGAAACGTCGACGACGGCTGCCGCCCCGGGCGAACCCCCGAGCGCGTCATCGGCGACCTTCTGGAGCTGGAGGTCGAGCGTCAGGCGAACGTCGGCGCCGTGCCGATCAACCGGGAAGAGCTTGTTGCGAATCTCCGCGGCTGGGTTGGTCGATCGCTCACCGCGCAGGAAGGAGTCAAACGCCTCTTCGATGCCACTCTTTCCATGCTGGATGCTCCAGTACCCCACGACATCTGCCAGAGGCGGATACGCATATGCGCGATGGGCCAGCTCGCCCGCGCGCTCGGACGAAGCGAGGACTTCGCCGTTGCGATCCAGGATTCGGCCACGGAGGATGCGCCGCTCCTCCTCGACGGTCCGGGGGTTCGTCGGACGGTCCAGCACACGATTGGCGCCGATGACCTGCCAGTAGCCGAGCGCGCCGGCGACGAGCAGGAACCCTGCGCTCAGGATAAGGGACACCCGGCGGATCCGGTCAGCCACCGGACCCGCCGTCGGAAGGCGATTCGGCCGAGATCCGAAGGAGGAGCCCGACCATCACGAAGTTGGCGAGGATCGAGCTTCCTCCATAGCTGAGAAACGGGAGCGTGATGCCGGTGATCGGCATGAGCCGCAGGTTCCCGGCCATGATGATGAGCGCCTGAACGCCCAGCACGGTCCCCAGGCCGGCTGCGAACAACATGGCGAAATCGCTCGTGGCGCGCAGCGCGATGCGAAACGCGCGAAAGACGAGGGCGACGTAGAGGCCGACGATCGCAATCGTTCCCAACAGCCCCAGCTCTTCCCCCAATGCCGCGAGCACGAAGTCCGTGTGGACGGCCGGCACATACTCCGGGTAGCCGAAGCCGAGGCCAGCGCCGAGGACACCGCCCGCGGCATAGGCCGTCAGCGCCTGGACGAGCTGATACGCATCACCCGCCGCGCTCGGCCACGGGTCGAGCCAGATCCGCGTGCGGAGCTGGACATGGTCGAATAGCGCCAGCGACACGAGAGCGCCAACGCAAAGGAATGCGATGCCCACGCCGACATAGGTTCGGCCGGTCGCGGCGTAGAGCAAGAAAAGAAAGATGAGGTAGAAGAGCAGCGCCACGCCGAGATCCCGTTGCCAAACCAACAGGACGAGCGACAATCCCCACATGAGGACCAACGGTCCAAGATAGGCGAGCGGTGGAAGGGAGAGACGCCCGATACGAATTGGTGCGTGCGTGATGAGATCGCGCTTATCGGCGAGATAGGATGCGAAGAAGATGACCGCCACGACCTTTGTGATCTCCGACGGCTGGAAATAGAGGCCGTTCGCGCCGATCCACAGGCGCGTCTGGCTCCCATTCGGGTCGATTCCAAACACGATGGTGAGCGCGAGGAGGAGGAGCCCGCCCATCAGCCACGTATACCGGTATCGACCGAGCCAATCAATGCGGGGAATTCCGACGGCCGTCGCAGTCGCCGCGGTCGAACCGAGCCCCACCCACAGGAGTTGGCGCGGCGCCAGGCCTGGGACGAGTCGATCCACCGCGATCAGTCCGAGGGCCACGAGGGTCTCGACGATGGGGAGCAGCTCCTGGTCAGCTTGGGGGAGGCGGATGGCGATGGTGAGATGGAATGCGATCAGCACGGCAGCGAAAATGGCGACGATGCGCACGGTGCTGCCCGGGTCCTCGCCGCCGCGAACGATCGCCATCAGCCCGAGGGCGGCCGCCAGCAGCGCCACGGGAAATGCGAGCAGTGCGAGCTCGAGCGGGCGGCGGATCAGCGCCATCCCGTCACCGTACTTCTGGGCGTCGCGCTTGCGTCGGCCCTGCGGCGGGACAGGCGCGGCCCGTGTTGTGTTCGACGCGGGCGCCGGCGACTAGCTGGCAAGGCGAAAGACGACCTGACCGATCTGAAGGGTATCACCCTCGGACAGCGCCGTTTCTCCATCGATTCGGCTGCCATTGACGATCGTTCCATTCGTGCTTCCGGCGTCTCGGACCCACCATCGTCCGCCATGGAGCAGCACGATGGCGTGCGCCGCGGAGACGTAGTCGTCGTCCAGGACGATCGTGTTGTCCGCGGAGCGGCCGAGGCGCGTCACGGCGTCGAGCGGGATCGTGTGGCCCGGAGCTTGCGCGGTGGCGCCGGGCTCAACGACGACGAGACGCGCACCTGGCGCCGAGGTCGAGCGCGCCGACGCTTCGCGATAAAGCTCCCGCTGCGTGAGCACCACCAGCGTGAGGAGGAATGCGTAGAGAACGACGACGACGGCCATCCGAAGCGCCAGGATCAGCGCGTCGTCCGAAACCATCACGAACGATCACCGCCGATTCCCATCCTTACAACGGGCGGGCCACGTCCTGAGCGCGACTCAGCGGCTCCAGCCTGCAGCCGCCCAGGGAGATCTCAGTTGGTGCGCTGATCTCTGTTTGGGCCACGCGTCGGCCGCCGACGAACGTCCCATTGGTGCTTCCAAGGTCTCGGACCATCCATCCTCCGCCGTGTGGCTCGATCGTTGCGTGGTGGCGGGACACGCGAACGTCTCGAATCACGAAATCGTTGTCGGCGGCCCGCCCAAGGCTGAGCCGGCGCGCTCCGACGCGAAGCTCGCGTCCATCTTCCGCGACGAGGACAAACCCACCGGCGAGGGATGGCGGCCGAATCGGTCCGAGGAGACGCGTTTGCTCGATCTGTTCCGCCTCGGAGGTGGATTCGTCAAACTCCGCGGTGCAGCGCACAAAACTCACCCCAACGCTGGAGTCGGACGCAAGGGCAACCCGTATCGGGCCGAGCGGACAAAGCCCGGATTGGAGCGCGCGCTGCTCGAGATAGGCCGCGGCGTCTCGCTCGATCGCATTGCGCAACGGGCCAAGACGGCGGAAGTCCGCTGGATTGATGCCGGCCCGAAATCGGTTGGGGACGCGGAGAGACCCTGGGCCGACCGTGGTATTCGATACCATGGCCCGCTCGAGCGCCCGGGAGATCTCCACCGGCTGCAAGCGCGGGCGCAACAGCCGCCGGATGCCTCCCTCGAAAATGCCCTCAAACAGCGACTCAATCGCTGACAACAACGACATGGCTCTCCGGAGTGCGCTGTGACGGGCAGCAAGGCGCAGCCTCTCGGAAATTATAGATAGCGTGCTTCCCCAGTGTTGCGCGAGAGGTGGGCGAAGGGGAATGAGCGGCTATGACGCCAGTTGGGGCGTAAGCGGTGATCCCCCGCGCCATCGTGCGGAGATCATCTGGACCACGGACCGGAACTGCTCTCGCTCTTCCGCCGTCAGGTGAATGTCGGTCAATACGTCCGCAACGGCCTGGAGCGCATCGTCCCAGGCGCCAAGCTGCACGACAGATAGGGGCGCGTATCCCGCGGACACGAGAAGGCGATTCCGGTCCGCGATGGAGAGCCGGAGCGCCCGCGCGAGCGCCTCGACGATGTGGAGCCGGGGCGGCTCGCGGTCGCCGTGCTCGATGCGCGTCAAGTAGGACGGGTCGACGCCGACTTCGTGCGCGAGGTTGTTCCGGGAGCGGCCCGCTCTCTCACGGAATGAACGAAGCAGTGCTGGGAACTCCTCGCGCATAGCGGCCTCCTCATGACCGGTGTCTTGCTGTCCTATCCTCGCACGTCTTGTGCCAATTTGTCAACAGACCTCCCCTACCGAATGCCTGGATGGCGGATCGTGACTCCCAGTCACGATTGGTGGGCGGGGTGGTGCCTGGCCGGCACTGGAGGGGCGGGGAGGGACGCGGGACAATTTGCCTTGTGCAGTCTGCACAAGCATGCTCGGACGAGGACGCGGATCGGGGGCCGTCGGTGCGGACGTCGGAAGCAGTAGACTTGCCGCGGAGGAAGGTGGTGACGGATATCGGCGTCGACATCGTCGAGATCGAGCGGGTCGAACGCGCGCTCCGGCGGCACCCCGAGGGGTTTCGCGCCCGGGTCTACACCGATCTCGAGATCCGGGAGTGCGGCCGGAGCGTGGCCTCGATGGCCGGCCGGTTCGCCGCCAAGGAGGCGGTGATGAAGGCGCTCGGTGTCGGGGGCATGGCGTTTCGAGATATCGAGATCGCGCGGCTACCGTCGGGGAAACCGGATGTGCGTCTTTCCGGACGAATGCGCCGGCGTGCGGAGCGGATCGGCGTATCGGCAATGCGGATCAGCATTTCCCATTCGCGCGACTACGCGGTGGCGGTGGCCATCGCGGAGTTTCGCGAAGGTGAGGGTGCGCGGCGGTGAGAGTCGTCTCCGTCGAGGAGATGCGCGATCTCGAGGCGCGCACGTTCGGCGCGGGCACGTCGGAGACCGCGCTGCAGGAGCGCGCGGGCCGCGCGGTCGCAGACGCGATCATGGCGCGGCATCCGTCACCCGGGCGCGCGGTCGCCCTCGTCGGGCCCGGAAACAATGGGCGAGACGCGTCCATCGCGGCGCGCGAGCTGCTCGCGGCCGGATGGGAAGCGGCGCTGGCTCTCGGGCCACGCCATTCGGTGACGGACGCGGAGCTGGAGCGGTTCGGACAGAGCGGGGGTCAAGTCGTTTGGCTTCCTGAGCGGGAAAGCTCCCGGGCGGTTGAAGGCGCGCTATTTTCAGCGACGGTCGCAATCGACGGCCTGCTTGGCATCGGGGCCAGCGGTTCGCCGCGTCCCCCGCTTGCGGCAATGGTGGAAGCGGTCAACGCCGTACGCACGCGCATGTCGGGACTCGACGTCGTTTCAGTCGACGTGCCGAGCGGGCTCAACGCGGACACCGGCGAAGCCACGCTCGCCGTGCGCGCCGACGCGACCGTCGTGCTGGGCGGCATGAAGCGCGGACTTCTCGCTTCGAGCGCCCTGGCGGTGGCAGGCGATCTCATACCCGCCGACATCGGAGTCGTGGATGGTCCCCCCACCGCTCCCGTTCTCCTGACCCGCGGGACGGTGCGCGGTCTGCTGGCGCGACCACGGCCGGACGCCCACAAGGGCACGTTTGGGCGACTGCTCGTGGTGGCCGGTTCCGAGAGTTACGTCGGCGCCGCGTACCTCGTTTGCGCGGCCGCCGTTCGCGTGGGAGCCGGCATCGTGACCCTGGCCGCGACGCGCACCCTTCGCGATGTGGTGGCATCGCGGCTGCCCGAAGCAACCTACCTGCTGCTGCCGGATGGTGGGATGGCGGGCTGCGGTGCGGAATCGGCGTCGCTCATTGCCCAGGCGCTGCCCCGATACACGGCGCTGGCCATCGGCCCGGGGCTTTCGACCGCTGGCGGCGTCCCGAGTGCAGTCGAGGCGGTGCTGCGCGCGCGCGCGCAACATGGCGTCGGCGCCGTCGTCGATGCCGATGCCCTCAACGCCCTCTCTGGCCGCCCCGGCTGGCATCAGTGGCTGGGCCACGACGTGGTGATGACGCCGCATCTCGGGGAGCTGGCCCGGCTGACCGGTCGCGAATCCGGCGACGAAGCCCCATGGGCGAAAGCCCGGCGTCTCGCGGACGCGTGGGGCGCCACGCTCTTGATCAAGGGCGCCTGCACGGCCATCGCGAGCAGCCGGGGCGTTTGGGTGCACGCGCGCCCCAATCCCGCACTGGGAACGGCGGGGACGGGTGACGTCCTGACGGGCACGATCGGCGGCCTTCTGGCGCGGGGGCTTGACGTCGATGCCGCCGCGCGCCTCGGGGCGTGGGTCCATGGTGAGGCGGGGGCGCGCGCCGCGCTCGGCCGCCGGGCTGGAGGCCTGATGGCGTCGGAGCTGCTGGCGGAGATCCCGGCTGTCCTGGCGACGACGTTGGCTGGCTGAGGGCTACGAGGCCAGGTTCCCTTGGCTTGCGTCCAGCTCGCGGCTCAGGCGCTCGCGCGTTTCGCTGGCGCCCTTCCGATATGCCTCGAGGCCGGCGTCGAGCCGCGCCTTGATCTCTTCCGTTGCCCGGCGCAGCAGGTCAGGCCCTTGCTCGCGCAACTCGGGGCACTTCTCGAAGAAGAGCTCGCGATTCTCTTTCCCTGAGCGGGGGGACCACAACAATCCAATGGCGGCGCCGGCGACAGCGCCGAGGAGCAGGCCCACCCAAAACCCCGACCCCCGATCCTCACTCATGCGTGGGCTCCGTGTTCGACCCTTGGTGACGGAGGATGGCCTGGGCAAAGCGCGAGGCGCCAGCCACCGCGCTGTACATCTCGATGACGGGCTTCGCCGTTCGGTCGCTCACGAATTCCGCGGTTCCCTCAGCATGCCGCGCTGCCTGAGCAGTGCTTTGCGCGGTCTCTTTGATGATGTCGAGAATGTTGCCGGCCCGGCCGCTCAGCTCCTCTGCGTGCCGGCGTGCAAATCCGATCAGACGCCATACTTGCCATATCAAGATGAGCGCGCCAATGCCCACAATGATCGTCTCAATCGCCACGATAACGATTGCGAGATCGCGAAGGGTCTGCAGCATGCGAACTCAGCCCTCCAGATGTCCGTTCTCAAAACTAACAGAAACGGAAGAGTCGAGCAATCCCGAGCGCTACCCATGCGCCGGTCGTCGTGGCGATGAGGTTGGTGTCGCCGATCTCCAGAATGGCGGGCGGTATCATTGTGCCAATCACGGCCCCGATCGTGCCCGCCAGAACGCCGATCAGAATTGCGAACGGCAGCTGGCGGAGTCGAACGCCGAAGATCAGATGGAACAGTGCGCCATGCAGAACCCCGATGAGCGCTGCCAGCAGGGCCCAGGGCGGGACCATGCTGACGACGATCTGCTCCATACCGCTCCCCTGTTCATCGCGCGACTGGAATGGTTGCGTCACCCGCGGGCGCCCGTCAAGGCGCCAGCCCTGGCCGGACTCGGTGCAGCAATCCGCTGATACGCAGGCGCCATCTCGCTGGATGCTGCCATCCCGTGTCGGGGAGCGGGAGCAAGGGCTGCTTGGCGCAGACTCGCTGCTCATGGCCCAGCTTCTATGGAATCGGGGCGTTCGCACTGACGGCGAGGCGCGCGCGTTCCTCGACCCGGTGGAGCACGGGCAGCTTGCCGATCCCAGCACGATGCTCGGCGTGCCTCTGGCGACCGCGCGGCTGATCCGCGCCATCGGCCAGGGTGAGCCAGTCGCCGTGTACGCTGACTACGACGTGGACGGCATCGCGGGCGCCGCGCTTCTCTCCGAGACGCTCCGGGACCTCGGCGGCCACGTCATCGTCCATGTCCCCCACCGATCCCGCGACGGCTACGGTGTCAACGCCGATGCCGTGGAATCGCTCGCGTCCGCCGGCGCTCGGGTCATCGTTACGGTGGATTGCGGTATCAGCGCGCACCACGAGGTTGGGCGGGCTATCGACCTGGGCGTTGACGCCATCGTGACGGACCATCATTCGGTCCCGAGCGAGCTGCCGGCTGCGCTGGCCGTGGTCAATCCCCATCAACCCGGGTGCGCCTATCCGTTCAAGGACCTCGCCGGCGGGGCCGTCGCGTTCCAGCTTGCTCGTTCTCTCCTTCTCGCGGCGCTGCGTCCCGAAGACGCCGTGCGGCGGTGGCAGCGGCTCGCCGCGTTCGCCGCGCTCAGCACCGTCGCGGACATGGTTCCCCTCGTCGGCGAAAATCGGACGATCGTGGCGCAGGGGCTCGAGGCGGCGCGCGGGGGAACCCTGTGGGGGATCCGCGCCATCTGCGAGATCGCCGGGCGCGATCTAGACCGTCTCTCTGCTCACGACCTTGCCTTTCAGGTGATCCCGCGCCTCAACGCAGCAGGGCGCATGGGCGACCCGCACGACGCGCTGGACGTTCTCCTCGCACCCGATGGCGTGGCTGCCCAGGCGATCGCCCAGCGGCTCGACGGGGTCAACAACGCGCGGCGTACGCTGATGAGTACGATCCTTTCGTCCATCGACGGGCAGCTCGTCGATCCGGCCGAGGGTTCGGTCGTGCTGGCTGGGAACTATCCGATCGGCCTGGCGGGGCTCATCGCGGGTCGGCTCGTGGAGCGCCACGCCGTCCCCTGCGTCGTGATCGAGCGCGGAGATGAGATCAGCAGAGGATCGGCACGGGGTATCGAGGGCGTGCATCTCATTCGGGTGCTCGAGGCCTGCAGCGAGACCCTCATCCAATTTGGTGGACACGAGCGGGCGGCCGGCTTCAGCCTCTACACGGGGCAGATCGAGCGCTTCGCTCGCCAGTTCGTCAGCGCGGTTCGCTTGGACCGTGGCGAGCTCGCGCCGGCGCGCGAGCTGTGGGCAGATGGCGTAATTCAGCTCGCATCGGTCGGGGACCGGCTCGTCGACCTGGTCGAACGATTCGAGCCCGTCGGGATGGGGAACGCACGTCCAGCTTTCGTCTCGCGGTCGGTCCTGATCCGGCACGCACGGCGAATCGGCGGCGGCCATATCCGGATGACTGTCGTCCAGGGGGGCGTGGAGCGCGCGGCCGTCGCGTTCCGTCCGACCTTCCCGTTGCCTCAGCCCGGTGCGCGGCTGGACATCCTTTACGGGGTGGAGCGGAGCTGGTGGCAGGGCGAATCCCGCGTCGATATCATTGTGCGAGATGCTCGGCCAGCCCGCCCGGGGCCAGACGGTCGATAGGCGAGCGCGATGGGCGCCGCCGCGCTATTTCGAACCGAGAGGAAATGATGCAGGAGAATCGTGCGCACATCGCGGCCGCGCCGCGCACCGTTGTCGGAAAGAAGATACGGTTCCTCCGTCGGGACGGCTGGCTGCCTGCGAACGTCTACGGCCGTGGCGTTCCCTCCCAGGCGATCCAGCTCAAGACGCGCGAGGTAGAGCACCTGCTCGCGCATACCCCACGAAACGCCCTGCTCGCGCTCGATCTTGATCAGTCTCCCCTAACGGTGCTGGTCAAGGACGTGGCACGGAAGCCCACGACCGGCGAGTTGTACCACGTGGACTTCTATCAGGTCTCGATGACCCAGCAGCTTCGCGTGTCCGTGCCCCTCGTGTTGACCGGCGAGTCGCCGGCGGTGAAGCTCCACGATGCGACGCTCCTCCACGCTGTGGACAGCATCGAAGTGGAATGCTTGCCGGGCGACCTTCCGACGCAGATCACCGTGCCGGTCGATACTCTTGGCGAGATCGATGACGCCATCTTCGTTCGGGATCTCGCCATTCCGCCCCGCGTGACGGTGCTGACGCCCGCGGACGAGCTGGTCGTGAAGGCGCTCGCGCCGACGGTCGAAGAGGTGGCGCCCGAGGAAGTCGAGGCGGCCGCGGCACCAGCGGAAGCGGAGGCCCCCGTGGCGCCCGAAGCGGGGGAGGGCGGGGAGCCCGCCGCTTCGTAGCGGCAGGATCGAGGTGCGTTCGTATCCCGATCCGACGGCGCTCGAGGCGGCGATGCTTGCCGAGGCGGTCGACCTGCCGCTGGGAACAAGCCGCAGCACGTCGTTCGATATGGCGCAGGACCTCCAGGCGCGGTGGAACGGCTCCGTGCACCTCAATCCGGACAACGTGCTCGCGTTCTGGCCCCAGCTGCGCAATCCGACGCCGCTGATCCTCGCGGACGCCAGGTTCCGACGCGCCCTGATCCGAGGGACGGATCGGCAAGCTCCGAGGCCCGCCTTCCGGAGCGCGGGTACGTCGGCCTGAATACCTCGGGATACATGAACGCGGACCTGGATGTCCTGATCGATCGGTACTATGTCACGATCCCTCGGGCCGAGCGCATGCAGATCGCCGCTCAGATCGTCCGCCACCTCTCGGACCAGGTCGTGCCGCTCCTGCTCTTTTACGACCTCACTGCCACCGCCATCGGATCGCGCCTGCGTCGTGTGTCGTGGCAGGGGAACGAGCTGTGGAGCGCGTACGAATGGGACGTGACATAACGAAGGGCTACCGACCGAGGGCGTCCGCACGACCTGGACGCGGTCGCGTCCGGTTTCAGCACGATTACTGCCGGGGCGCCTCGACGGTGACGCTGACCGTCGCTTGGATCTGCTGACCCTTCGACCGGGAAACGGCCACCAGGTCGTGCGTCGTGTAGCCGCCGCTCTCAGGGACGGGCATCGTGAACTGGCTCTGGAAGGAGCCGTCCGGACAGCTACCGGTGTGCGCGGTGCCCACCTCCTGTCCGGCGACCTGGTCCAGATAGACGGTAACGTCTCGGTTCGCCCCGAATCCGGGCCCATGGAGCGTGAACGGTTCGTACGGCACCGTGATGGCTCCCTGGCCCATCAGGTTGCCCGTGGCGATGAGCACGGCGCGGCGACAAACATGAGAGGACAGCGGCGTGGGATGGTTGCTGAACAACGTCTGGCCTCCTTCGCTGAGTTTCAATTTGCCCTGCGCGCCGCGAAGCGGGAACGACCGGATCGCCACTCTGTCGACGGTCCAGGAGGCTCAATAGTTTCGGTTTTCCACGCCCGACGTGTCGCTGCAGCAGTACGAACTGACCTTGGCGGGGGAACGTGACCGCTCTCCCTAGTCGAAGGTCCACTCGTGGCCGTTCCATAAGGAGGCGGGCGGAACGTTCTTCAGCCTGTTGCTGATGAGCAGCACCGGCGGGTCGAAGATCAGGCCCATGTACACCAGGTTCTCCCCGACAAAATGGACCGCATCACGCAGCACATCCAAGCGCGCCGATGGTGGAATGGTCGTGAGGTACCGTTCGATGATGGTGTCCAACGCCGGACTCGCGTAACGCTGGCGGTTGGTGCCGGCCCAGTTGCGCTCGGCTAGCGGGATCTCGGTGCTCTTCACGTTGACAAATGTGTCCACCGCGGCGCCGGGCCGAATCAGCTCGACACCCGGGTACGTCGAGCGGTACTCGCGGTCATTGGTGCGCTGCGCGGGCACGACTGCGAGCTCCCCCCCAATCCCGGCCTGCTTCCAGTAGTCGAGGACCGTCTGGCCGGAGCGTAGGTTGATGTCCGTCCCCGGAACGCGGACCTCCACGCTGAGCTTCTGGCCGGCCGCGTTCTGGTACATCTCATCAGCCCCCTTTGCGTAGCCCAGCTCGCCCAGCAACTCATTGGCCCGCTGAAGATCATACGGGTGCGGGACGATGCTCTCCTGCACATCCCGGTACTGCACCCAGTCAGGACCAACCCATGAGTCCGCAATTTGGACCGGAATCGGCGCCAGCTCGCCCATCTCCTTGCGATTAATGGCGTGCATGAGTGCACGGCGAAAACGCACATCCGCCATGGCGGGTGGGTTCGGACTAATCTGCTGTGGAAACATCACCACCCATGAGGAGCGGCCGAAATCGAAGTGTCCGTCGGTCCACTGATCCTTGATCTGTAGCGCCTGCGCCGACGTCAGGGAGCGTGGGTCGAGCACGACCTGTACGGTCCCGGAGAGCAGGTTCGCCATGATCGTGTTGGCATCCGGGATGAACCGCACTTCGATTTCGTCGATCTTGGGGCGGCCGAGCACGTAGTCATCGTTGGCCGTTAAGGCGACGAAGCTGTCGGGCACAAACTGCTTCACTTTGAAGGGGCCTGTGCCGACGAATTCGGTCGTGAAATACGGATGCTGCGGGAGCCCCAGCTTATCGTCGGCGTAGGCTCTCTCCAGCACGTGGCGTGGCATTGGCACCGCCAGCGCGGTGCTGAACATCTGATCGGCATAGATGAATGCCTGCTTCCATCTCACCATCACCCTGCGCGGGTCTGGCGCCTCGACATCCTCGACCGACTCGAACCCGGGCGCGCTGAAGACCGGGAGCGCGGGGTCGCTCACCACCTGCCACGTAAAGAGCAAGTCGTCCGCGGTGAACGCCGTGCCGTCGTGCCAGGCGGCTCGTTCGCGGATCTTCCAGGTGGTCTCCATCCGGCCATCCGGGAAGAGCTTCCAATCGCCATTGTCGATGGTTGGAACACCCTCCGCCAGCTCGGGGTGCAGCATGTCCTGGTCGTCGCGCGCGGTCAGGCCGGCGTCGACCATGAGCGCTACGTCGGCCACGCCCAGTCCAGCGTTGCCAATATTCAGCTTCGCGTAGAGCACCTGCGCCGTACCGCGGATGCCGGCAGTGATCCTCTTCGGCCCGCTGGGCGCCGCGGCCGGCGTCCCAGCCGGCGGCGCACTCCCGGCCCCCTGGGGGCCGGGAGGTGGCGCGGCGCAGCCAAACGTGACGACCGAAATGACGAGGCAAATGGGAGCGGCGATACGCCAACCGTGCGAGAGCACCGTGAACCTCCGAGCGAGGGGCATTCGACCCGCTCTATCTTAATGAACCACGGGAAACGGTAACGCTCGCATTCAATTCCTTGAGGGGCAGGGGAGGAATGATGATAAAACACAGGCCAAGCGATGACGGGCAATCAGCAGATGGAACGACAACACCAGGTCGCGATCGTGGGTGGCGGTCCGGTCGGGCTCGCCCTCGCGGTGGAGCTTGGGCAGCGCGATATCGATTGCGTCCTCGTGGAGCGGCACCGGGCACCCGTGCGCATCCCGAAGGGCCAAAACCTTACGGGCCGGACGCTCGAGCACTTCTACTTCTGGCGCTGCGTGGACGAGATTCGCGCCTCCCGCGTTCTCCCGCCCGGCTACCCGATCGGTGGCGTCACGGCCTACGGCAACCTCATGAGCCCCTACTTTTACTGGGCGCACACCGGCGGGCGCGGACCTCGCGATCAGGACTACTTCTTCCAGCGCAACGAACGCCTCCCCCAGTATGCGACCGAGTCGGTCCTTCGCGCGCGGCTCCGCGATCTCCCTTCGGTGACAACCCACTTTGGCTGGACGGCCGAGCGGGTCGAGCAGGATGACGATGGGACCAGAATCAGCATCGTGCCGAGCGATGAGAGCGCCTTCTATAGCTGGTCGGCGGACGCGCAGCAAGTCTCTCCGCAGGCATCGGACGCACGCGCCGATCGGCGGGTGCTACGCGCGGAATTCCTCGTGGGCTGTGACGGCGGGAGGTCGCTGGTGCGCGAAAGCATGGGGATCGAGCGGAGTGGGCGCGATTTCGATCAGCGGATGGTGCTGGCGGTCTTGCGCTCGCGGGAGCTGCACGAAGCCCTGAAACGATATCCAGAGTCGACGACGTATCGCGTGCTGAAACCGGAGCTGCAGGGCTATTGGCAGTTCTTCGGCCGGATCGACGTGGGGGAGGGCTTCTTCTTTCACGCGCCGGTGCCGAAGGACACACGACCGGACAACTTCGACTTTCTGGGCCTCCTGCACGAAGCGGCCGGCTTCGCGTTCGCGGCGGAGCTGGACCACGTGGGTTTCTGGGACCTGCGCGTCATGACCGCCAGCCGGTATCGGCAGGGGCGCGTGTTCATCGCGGGCGATGCCTGCCACCAGCATCCGCCGTACGGTGGGTTTGGGTTGAATACTGGACTGGAGGACGCGGCCAACCTGGGGTGGAAGCTTGCCGCGACAATCCAGGGTTGGGGCGGACAGGATCTCCTCGATTCGTATGCCCAGGAGCGCCAGCCGATCTTTCGCGAGACGGGCGAGGTGATGATCGCCGGCGGCATTGGGCGGGACCGCGCCTTCCTCGAACGCTACAACCCGGAGAAGGACGGCCAGGAGTTCGAGCAGGCCTGGGCGGAGTTCGGCCGCCGCGCCCGCTCCGCTCGGCAGGCCTACGAGCCGCACTACGAAGGGTCTCCGGTGGTGGCGGGACCACCCAACGGGGTGTGCAGCATTCACGGCGAGCCTTCGTTGGCTGCCCAGGCCGGCCACCACCTCGCTCCCCGATTGCTTTCGAACGACCGCAACGTCTTCCAAATGCTCGGGCAGGGATTCACCCTGCTCGCCTTCGGCGCCGAAGAGGCCGCGGTGCGCCGCATCGACGAAGCTGCGCGCTCGTTACGGGTGCCGCTGGTGGTGGTGCGCGATAGCTTTGACGCGGAGCGAGCGGCCTACGCCGCGCGCCTGGTGCTCGTCCGGCCGGACCAGTACGTCGTCTGGGCGGGCGACGGCGCGCCCGCGGATCCGATGACGTTACTCCGCACCGTGACCGGCCAGGAGCTTCGATACGGCGCCGGGCGAGGGCTGCCGAATGGGTAGCGCGTGCGGGATTCGAACCCGCGATCTCCGCCTTGAGAGGGCGGCGTCCTGGGCCGCTAGACGAACGCGCCGCAGTACTCGGGCCTGGAGGAGCCTGACGCCTGCCGGTGGTGGTCCAAGTATAGCGGATGCCGCACCGGTCCCTGCCGGAGCCGCGACGTCCCGGTTGCGGTGCCGGTGAGGATCGCGCTCGTTTGGCGCCGGATGGTCAGACGTTCCGAGGACGCACGACCGCGTGGAAGGCGAACAGCAGGATCAGCGCTCCGATGACCGCCACCGCGACTGTGGCGACGTTGACGCCGGTGACCATGTCCTGGCCGGTCACCAGCCCCGCGATAAAGCCGCCCACGATCGCTCCGACGATCCCGAGAACAATGGCGCCCAGAATTCCGCCCCGCTCCGGCGCGGGGTAGATGATGTTGGCGATGATCCCTGCGATCAGTCCAACGATGATCCACGCAAGAATCCCCATGGCGGGGCCTCCTTAGAAGCTTATCCGGTGGCTGGCCCGTCGTACGTCGAAGGCATTCCCCCCGAGCGACCGACTGCCTCTTCAGCGGTGGGGCTGGGCTGCGTGTGACCTCCCTCGGTAATGTGCTCCCCGGTGGGCGGCGCACGCCCTGCTTTGATGGCGATCTCCTCGACGGCGTCCAGGTCGAGCGAGCTGTGCAGGACGACCAAGAGCGGGGACTCCACCGTGATAAAGCGCTCCGGCACGTGCAGCAGGTAGTCCGCGCGGCCATGGCGAAGGAGTATGCCGCGCCCTCGTTTTGACCTGGTGGGCTCCACACGCTCAACGGAACCGATCAGTTCGCCGTTGTGCACCACGGCGGCGCCAGGTCGCACTTTTCCCAGCATTGTGCCACGCATATTCATCTTCTCGGCAGACGTGTCCCCATAAGGACACCATAGCGCGAAGATCAAGGAGAGTCAATACGCCGCGAATGCGTTCGAAGTATCACAAAATGTTCGATTGTTACGAGAATGACCGGCGGGCTGGCGGTCTAGGAGATCGCGGTTGCCTTCAGCGCGGTCGGGACCGGGGGAGCGTGATCCGGTTCGCCCCCGACGCGCTCGCGGTAGCGCGTGAGCAGCTCGGACAGTCCGAGGATGAACTCGCGTTCCGCTTCGGACATCTGCTCTGGGGTCGGCTTTGCGGTCGACGTTGGGGCCACCGCGGAGTCGCGGCTTTCGAAGAACGCGTGAGGTGGGACCCCCAGCGCCTGAGCCAGCGCTGGAATCTCGTCGGCCTTGATCTCCGTCACGCCCGTCACTCGGTAGTGCACCCAAACGCGGTGCTTGCCGAGTCGACGGGCCAACTCGCTCTGGCTCCAATGTTTTTCGCGCAGCAGCTCGCGGAGACGATCGCGAACGAGGACGGATTGGATCTGGGCTCGCGCGGGCGCGGGCCCGGTCTCAAAGAACGCGCGCGGCTGGACTCCAAGGGCCGTCGCGAAGCGCGGAACGTCGTCGGCCTTGATCTCGGTGAATCCTCGCACCCGGCTGTTCACCCATGTGTGGTCTTCGCCGATCCTGCGCGCTATTTCTGCCTGGGTCATGCCGGACTCCCGGATAAGCGCCACAAGCTGATCACGGACCCCCACACTGCCTCCGCTCTTCACCTCTGCCCGGTGTCCACCCCCGTAGCCTCACAGTGGAGAATCAACACCGCGCAGAAAACGTCAACTACAACCAGGCCCATGACAAACGCGCCAATAGTACCTGCGCGCCGCGCATATTTTCCGCATTGCAGTCATCGTCGTCAATCGCTTCGCGACTTCTGACGAATCCTCGTTCGCCTCCTCGCGCGTACGTCATAATGGCTTCACGCTGAAGCGTGGGCGCGAAGGCCCGCGCGCCGGCGGCGAGGATGCGTGGGAGGAGTTTCGAAATATGAAGTGGCCGCGAGAAGCCCTATTCGTCCTGGTGCTGCTGCTCGCCGGATGCGCGCCGACAAGCGGCACCCGGACCCCGGTGCAGAATCAGCCGGGTCAGGTAACCGGGCCCAAGGTCCTCACGGTTGCCGTCAACGAGGACCCGAAGAACTTCTGGGACGGCGTGAACGGCGGGGGCGGCGGCGGATCGCGCGAGCTGAGCCATTTCGTGAACCAGTATCTCGCGGCAATTGGGCCCGACGGCACGCCGACGCCTCGTCTCCTGGCGGAGTTTCCTTCGACCGACGCCGGCACGTGGACCGTGTCTCCGGATGGCAGGATGGAGGTCACGTACCGGCTCCGTCCGGGCGTCACCTGGCACGATGGGACGCCCTTTACCGCGGACGATATGGTGTTCTCGTGGGAAGTGGACCGCGACCCCGCCATTCCCAATGGAAATCAGTCCGCGGTGAAACTGATCGAGCAGATGGTGGCGACGGATGAGCGAACGGCCGTCGCCACGTGGTCGCAGACGTACCCATTCGCGGATCGTCTCGAGCACCGCGAGTTCTATCCGCTTCCCGCGCACCTCCTCGAGCGATCGTATCGGGAGAGCAAGGACTCGTTCCTCGCGCAGCCGTACTTCAGCGACGAGTACGTCGGGCTCGGCCCGTTCAAGGTGAAGTCGTGGGAGCACGGCAGCTCCTTAGATCTCGATGCCAACGAGTCCTTCTTCCTCGGCAGACCCAAGTTGGACCGTATCCACGTGCTCTTCATTCCTGATCCGAACACGGCCGTCGCGAGCATGCGCGCGGGCGCCATCAACGTCTTTCTCCCCACGGGCGGGCCGGACTGGGATCAGCTCCAGCCGCTCGATCAGGAATGGAAGGCGACGGGCAAGGGCACGGTCGTCGCGGAGACGATCCGGTGGAAGTTCGCCGAGCCGCAGAAGTCCCGCCTCGCCGATCCAGGCGATCTTGCCGATCCGCGGGTGCGGCAGGCCCTGCTATTGGGCATCAACCGCCAGGAGATGGCATCGAGTCTCTTGGGTGAGATGGGGAATGTGGCCGATAGCTGGGAACACCCCAAATTCGCCGTCTACGCGCAGCTCAAAGACAGCATCACCCAGTATCCCTTCGACCCAAAGCGGGCGACGGCGCAGTTCGCCGAGGCTGGCTGGACTCCGGGTCCCGATGGAACGCTGCAGAAGAACGGTGTTCCCTTCCATACGGTCATCACCTACGAGCAGAACCAGGAGAAGGAAGCGACGATCATCCGCCAGGACCTGAAGGCCGTCGGCGTCGACGGCGACCTCGAGGTGATCTCCAACCTCGTGCTCCGCGATGCTGAGCTGCGTGCCAGCTACACGGGCATCGGGATCGCCCAGAACCCCATGGGCGCCCTCAGCGCCGTGCGCCGATTCGCTTCGGACCAGATCCCCACCGCTGCAAACCGGTTCGCGGGGACGAACCGGGGCAGCTTTACCAACGCGGACTGGGACGACATCGGCAAGCGGCTTCGCACGGCGCTCCTGGACAGTCAGCGTATCGATCTGGAGCGGGATCTGCTGACCGTATTTTCCGCGCAGCTTCCCGCGCTGCCCTTGATTTATGAGATTCAGGCTGTTCCGGTCGCGGGCTTCAAGGGCCTTATACCCATCACTGGCGTTCCCCACACGGGCAACATCATGCACACGACGAATGCCCACGAGTGGGAACTTATCCAGTAGCGACCAGCTCGTCAGCAGAGCGCGGCGGCTCGAAGCGCTCACACCGTGAGGGCTTCGAGCCGCTGAATGCGCTCCTTGATGGGCGGGTGGCTGGCGAAAATTGAGCCGGACCGCTCCTCGAACTTCTTGATCGGGTTGGCAATGTAGAGATGCGCGGTTCCCCGATTGGCGACCTCGAGGACGTCCGGGTCCGCGTCGATCTTCCGAAGTGCGTTGGCCAGTCCTTCGGGATAGCGGGTCAGCTCGACGCCGGATGCGTCCGCGAGGTACTCGCGCTGGCGGCTGACCGCGAGCTGAATGATTTGCGCGAGAATTGGCGCGACGATCGCCAGCACCACGCCGATGGCGAGCAGAATGAGCATCACCACCGGTCCTGCGCCGTTGCCGCTTTCCCTGTCCCGGCTGCGTCCGCCGGGTAGTCGCGAGAAACGCAGCGTCTGCCACACCAGGTCGGCGAGAATCGCGATCGTTCCAACCAGCACCGCCATGAGGAGCATGAGCCGTGTGTCGAAGTTGCGGATGTGGGACATCTCGTGAGCCACGACCCCCTGGAGCTCGTCGCGCGTGAGCTTTGCTCGGAGGCCGCTCGTGATTGCCAGGCTCGCGTGCGCGGGATCTCTCCCCGTGGCGAACGCGTTCGGCGCGGAGTCTTCGATAACGTAGATCTTGGGCATCGGCAAGCCAGCCGCGATGGACATCTCCTCGACCACGTTGAATAGCTCTGGGTCAACGTCATGCGCAACCGGACGCGCCTTGCTCACCGCCAGGATCATGCCGTCGCCCGCGTAGTAGCCAATGAGGGACAGGCCGAGGGAGATCGCGGCCGCCACGATCCCGACCACCGCGGCCTCGCGCAGATCGAGCGCTCCGCCCCTCGGTGCGAACAGCTCGACGAGCACGAGGCTCAGGACCGTAGCCACGATCGCGACGAAGAGCGCGAAGATCGCGACGAGGAGAACGCTATTCCGCTTGTTCTCGGCGATGAGGTCGCGAAAGGTCGTCTGCGCCGTTGCCATCGAGAAGGCTTAGAACTTGACCTGGGGCGCCGCGAGGATGGCCTCTGCCTCGGCTCCCTCGATGTGAAAGAACTCGGCTTCGTTGAAGCCCAGCGAGCGCGCGACGAGATTCGTGGGAAAGCTCTGCAGCGCCCCGTTGTACTGGGAAGCCACGTCGTTGTAGTGCTGCCGCGCGAATCCGATGCGGTTCTCGGTGGCGGTCAGCTCCTCCTGGAGTGCGCGGAAGTTCTCGTTGGCCTTCAGGTCCGGGTACGCCTCGACGACGGCGAAAAGGGACTTGAGGGCGCCCGTCAGCACGTTCTCCGCGCTCGCCTGCTGCGCCGGCCCCTGGGCCTGAATCGCCTGGTTCCGCGCCTGGACCACGCGCTCTAAGGTTTCCCGCTCGTGCCCGGCGTAGCCCCGCACGGTCTCGACGAGGTTGGGGATGAGGTCATATCGCCGCTTCAGCTGGACCGTGATCTGAGACCAGGCGTTTTGCGTCTCCATCCGCCGCCTCACGAGGCTGTTGTAGGCGCCGATAACCAGCGCGGCAATCACGACCACCACGGCGACGAACACGAGGAACGAGCCCATTTCTCTACCTCCGACGCGAGCGCTGCTCGCAAAATGAGCGTACCGGTCGCCCACGGCCCCGACCACACCCCGCGGGGTGGGGTTGGGTGACGGTTCGACCTGACGTGCTCTACCTCCCTCACGGGCCTCTCGTTTCGCCATCGGTGTGGGGCCGGGGAAGGCTCCGACCGTGGCCGGAAGCCGTCGCGGATCGGGGCAGACCGGGCGACGCAGGCGCCGGCGATTCGCCCTCCACGACCGAGCGATAGACGCGTTCATACTCGTCGGTCATCGCCGCTGGTGAAAAGGTCGCTTCGACGTGATCCCGGCATGCGGCGCGGTCCAACAGGGCGACCCGCGGGACGGCTTCGATCATTTCATGGAATGACTCGCAGATGAATCCGGTAACCCCATCGACGATGATCTCTGCCACGGAGCCTGCCCGATAGGCAACGACCGGGGTGCCCGTTGCCATCGCCTCAACCGCGGTCAATCCAAATGGCTCTGGCCAATCGATTGGGAACAGGTAAGCGTAGGCACCGCCGAGCAGCTGGTCTTTCTCGGCCTCGTTGACCTCGCCGATGTACTCGACCAGCGGGCAATCCCGGATCATCGGCTGAATCGCATGTTCAAAGTACGCCTGGTCCGCCGGATCTACCTTGGCGGCGATCACGAGGCGCTTCCCCACGTCTCGCGCGATCTCGATGGCTCGATCCGGCCGTTTCTCCGGATGGATCCTTCCGAGGAAGACGAGGTAGTCGCTTGGCACCGGGTTGAAGTGAAAGTGTGTGAGATCGATCGCGTTGTGGATTGTCGCGCGCCAGTTCGCGCCGGGCAGAGGCAGGCGCTGGGCATCGCTGATAGACACCAGAGGTTGCTCGCGAAAGTAGCCGTAGATCTGACGGATCTCGGCGCCGTCGAGGCGGCCATGCGTGGTCGTGATCGTCGGCGTCTCGGTCATCCGAGAAAACGCGAAGGCGAAATAATCGACGTGGTTGTGAACGATGTCAAAGTCACCTGCGCGGCCATACGCTTCGGCGAGTTGCACGAGCGTGTGAGGGACAGAATATTGCAGCTCGCCTGCCAGCCGGAGACTCCGTGCGCATACGGGCACGAGCTCGGCGGCCGTGCGGGAGTCGCCGCTGGCAAACAACGTGACTTCGTGGCCGCGCCGAACGAGCTGTTCAGTCAGGACCGATACGACGCGCTCGGTCCCGCCGTATAGGGCAGGAGGGACAGACTCGACGAGCGGCGCCAACACTGCGATGCGCATACACTCTCCCCCGATCGAGCTGATTCCTGGGCCGGCTGTCGCTGGAAAAGGCTGTCGCCGACAGCGCCAACAAGGCCGCCGAGGCCCGCCTCCCGCATCATCTGGCCAATCTCCACCATCTTCGTCTCTCCGGCGCCGCCGAGCCAAGCCCTTTTGGGTGGGGGGTCGGAGCGCAATGGGTGGCGATCGGATTGCCCCTCGGGGGTGGGACCAGCTCCCATCTTGATCAGCGCCCGGCGGCGCCCGAACGATTCCCATCGCCAAGTTCTTCCTCGGTGTAACGGACAGCCTTACGGGCGAGAACGTGCTGTAGCCGAACGAGCTGATCTCGCACCTCGACGTCCCCGCCCCGGCGACCGGGACGCACGGCGCATGCGTGAAGGCGATGGACCGTGCCGCCTGGTCGTTCGCGCTCGCACCCGCCGCCATCACGGTGGCTCTGCGTCCGGTCGGCTGCCGACGCCTCCGTGGCCGATGCGCGCCCCGGACTACCCGGTGGTGTGGGTTCCGCGAGCGGACGCGCTGTCTAGACTCTAGAGACTGCTTAGTCCGCGCGGCGGCGACCCATCAGGTCCAGCAGTACTTCGAATCTGCCGCCGCATGTTGCGTGCGCGTCGACGGCGCGGGATGGAGAGGCAAGGGATGAGACGCGAGACGGACATCGATACGGTCTGCGAGACCTGTGGCGGAGCCTCAGTGGTGACGGAGCCAGAGCTCGATCGTGACGAGATCCCAACCGGCGTCTTGATCGTGCGGTGCGACGGGTGTGGGCGGGAGCTCGGGCGGCTGACCGAGCAGGAGTATGCGCCGGAGGCCGAGCCTCCGGTCGAGGGGGAGATCCTCATTCCGAGCGAGGACGAGATGCCGCGCAGCGCGTAGGCGATGTTGGCGCGCGGCCCTCGAGGAAGCCTTCGTTGGCCGTCATCATGAGCGCCACGACCAGGTGTAGATGTAGAGCATAGGGCCACCTGACCCGGGTGTCTGGCGGGTCACCGGACCCTGCAGGGGCCCGACGACCGCGTTCACGTTCACGCCGAAGAAGTTGGGGATGATGGGCAGCTCCTCGCTGATGATGCGCTCGAGCTGGGCGGTCAGGCTGTTCCGCTCCTGTTGGTCGAGGGTACTCGCCCACGCCTCGAAGACGCGATCGTACTCCCCGTTGCTCCACCCGTAGCGGTTGTCTCCGGTCCAGCGGTTCTCTGGGCCCGCGATGGCCGACGAGGTGAGGCCGTCCAGACCCGGCCCACCGCCCCGCAGCACGAGTCCGGGGAGGAGGGCGCGAAGGCGGCGGTCGCCGAGCTGGGCAGCCGTGATGACGTTGGGACTGGCGTCCACGCCGGCGCGCCGCAGGCTGTCCACGTAGGTAGCGGCTTCCTGCTCGTTCTTCGTCCCTGCCGACGACCAGACGCCGAGCTTGACCGTCTGGCCATCGCGGCGCGCGAAGAACCCGTCGCCGCCCCGCACGAACCCGACCTCTTCCAGAAGCTGCGCGACGCGACGCTGGTCGTACGGGTGTCTCTGAATCACGCGGTCGATCTCCGGATAGAAGTCGACCTTGGGCGACGTAATCGTCGGTGTCTGGAGGCCGCGGCCGGCTGTGAGCACCTCGACCGCGGTGGCCGAGTCGATCCCGTACGCAAGGGCACGCCGAACGCGGACGTCCGTCAGCTCGGGTGGGTCGGCAACCTCAGGACGAACCTGAACGTTCGTGCTCCGGAACTCCGTGGGCGCGTACAGGACCGTGCCGCCGTGATTCTCGGCCCATCGCTGCTCCAGCGTCTGCCCTTCCGTTTGCGAGAAGACGAAGTCGCCCGTGTAGTGGACCTCGCCGGAAAGGATGCCGGCCAGGGCCGTCTGCGGGTCGGGAATGATGGAGAGCTTCACCCGGTCGATGGGCGGCCGACCCAGCGCGTGCCCATCGAACGCGCGCCCCTCCATGAAGGCGCCGGGCTCCCAGTTCTCCAGTCGGTACGGCCCCAGACCGATATACGCGGTGGTCCAGAAGGGGAGGGCTGCGAAGGCGGCCGCGTCGAGATCGCGGTAGGGCGCCTCCAGCAGGTGGCGGGGGAGCGCCTGGAACCCCCGGTTCAGCTCGGCCGCGTCCGGGTAAGCCTGACGCCAGCGGAGCACCAGGGTGCGAGCGTCCGGCGCGCTCGCGCCTTCCATCTGAGCGATGGGGACCGACGCCGCGCTGCCCATCTCCGGGTTCTTGTAGACCTCGAGGGCGAAGACGAAGTCCGCCGCCGACAGCGGCGCCCCATCGTGCCAGGTCAGATTCGGTCGGAGGTGGTACGTCGTCTCCATTGCACCATCGGGGAACACCCGCCAGGTCTCAGTGTTGAGCTGCGGCAGACTTTCGGCCAGGTATGGTCGCGTGACGGCCTGCTCGTCGGGAAAGTCGAGAGTCGCGTTGAAGACGCTGCCCGGGTCGTTGAGCCCGCCCGAAAACGCAAAGAGCGGCTTTACGGCAAGGCTGGGGGGCTCGCCGCGCACGGCGACGACCAGGGTCCGCTGGGGCTTGCTCGCCGGCCCGGCCGCACCAGCCTCCGGCCGCGCCGGCGCCGGCTGCGCGCAGGCGACGAGGACCATCGCGAGCCCGATTGCTGTTGAGACGTGCGCGATCCGTGCCGTACTGTTCGCTCCTGGGAGCCCGAGTCAACGCGGCGACGCAGCAATCATAGTGGCCTGCGATCCGGTAGACCAGCCCGCGCCGAGGGGGGCGCGCAGCGACGGGATGCTCGTCCGCTCCCCCCGAGCCTTCGGCTTCGCGCAGGAACGCTGGCGAAGCGTGCGGCGCCCCCTGACCGAGATCCCGGTGGTCAGCTCGAACGTAGTTCGCGCCCCTTTCAGCATCCTGCCAAACGATCCGACAACCTGGGTGAGCGGGGGTACAATGGCTCGATCCGCGGGTGGGAGGTTTGCCGATGCTCACGCAAGCAGAGAACGAGACGCTCACGCGCGTCGGGCCCGGGACGCCGGTCGGTGAGCTATTGCGTCGGTACTGGCACGTCGTCGGCGCGATGGGCCAGCTCGATCAGGACCCGGTGCGCTCCGTCCGCGTCCTGGGCGAGGACCTGGTCCTGTACCGCGACGAGGCGGGCACGCTGGGGCTGGTGGGCGAGCGGTGCGCCCATCGCGGCATCTCCCTCGCCTACGGCATTCCGCAGATAAACGGGCTGCGCTGCGCATATCACGGGTGGACGTACGATGCGTCCGGACGGGTCGTGGACATGCCCTTTGAGCCAGCCTGTCTGCCGCTGAAGATCGCGGCCTACCCGGTTCAGGAGCTGGGCGGGCTGATCTTCGCCTACCTCGGGCCGGAGCCACGGCCGCTCCTGCCGCGATGGGATCTCCTCGTGCGCGCTGACCTCGACCGAAACATCCGCATCGGAGAGCTGGACTGCAACTGGCTGCAGCCGATGGACAATGCCATGGACCCTGTCCACTTCGAGCACCTGCACGCGGCCTTTGGAAATTACGCGATGCGCAAACAGGGGAAGCCGCCTTTCATGGCGCCCGCGCGGCACGTCAAGATCGACTTCGACGTTTTCGAGTACGGAATCTTCAAGCGGCGCCTGCTCGAGGGCGAGCCGGAGGACTGCGACGACTGGACCACCGGCCACCCGGTGCTGTTCCCCAACATTCTGGCCCAGGGCGGCGACACGCCCAGCTTCCAGATCCGGGTGCCGGTCGACGATACCCACACGGTCGTGTACTGGTACACGACGAGGGCCCGCCCCGACGGTCGACCGCCCCAGACCGAGATCCCCGTCGGCGTCCAGCAGCACAAGCGGCCGGACGGGTCCTTCGTGGACGATACGATCCCGGGCCAGGACATGCTCGCCTGGGACGCCCAAGGCCCCATCACCGACCGGACCTCGGAGCACCTCGTTACTTCGGACAAGGGCATCCTCCTCTATCGAAAGCTGCTCCTGGAGCAGGTGGAGCGGGTGCAGCGCGGAGAGGACCCCCTGGGTGTGATTCGCGATCCCGCGAAGAACGAGCCCATGATCCCGATTGCGCGCGAGGGGCAGCGGCTTCGAGCCTTCCGCATCCCGGCGAGCGTTCAGCATCCGGTCGGCCACATGCCCGAGCGCTAGCGAGCGCGAGCCGGTCGTGGGGAGCCTCCTCGCCCGATCGACGTGCCAGCGGTGGGCCCGAGGAGCGGCGACTGTGGCCTGCCTGTTCGTGATCTGCGCCGCGTGCGCCCGGTCGCCGAGCCGTGGGACCGACGAGGCGGGCCCCCGTTCGACGAGCCCTGAGCCTCAGCGCACGCTCGTCATCGCCATTCGCGTCGAGCCTCCGGCGCTCACCACGAAGGTGCTGCAGGCGGCGGGGAACCTGACGCTTGATGCGACGCGTGGACTCTTCAACGCCAACCTCGTCCTCATCGATGGGGGTGGCACTCCGCGGCCCGAGCTGGCGGAGGAGCTGCCCACCCTGCGGACCGAGAGCTGGCGCGTCGACGCCGATGGACGGATGGAGACGACGTATCGCCTGCGTCCCAACCTAACGTGGCACGACGGCGCTCCCCTGTCGGCGCAGGACTTCGCCTTCGCCTGGCGCGTCTACGCCAGCCCCGAGCTCGGCGTCGCGGCGTCCCCGCCGGTGAGCCTCATGGATGAGGTCCGCGCGCCCGATGATCGAACGGTGGTCATTGCGTGGAGCCGGGCTTATGCCGAAGCTGGCCTGCTGGGCACGAGCTTTCCTGCGCTGCCGCGCCACCTGCTGGAGTCCGCCTACGAGAATCGAACGCCAGGCGGCGAGTCCTTCGTCACCCACCCCTTCTGGACGACCGGCTACGTCGGGCTCGGGCCGTATCGTGTGCAGCGCTGGGAGCCCGGTACGTCGATCGACGGTGAAGCCTTCCCCGGCTTCGCGTTCGGCAAGCCGTCCATCAGCCGCGTGCAGCTCCTCTTCATCAACGACCCGAATACCGTGGTGGCCAACATCCTGTCCGGCGCCGCGCAGCTCACGTTCGACGACGCCATCCGCTTCGAGCAGGGTGCCGTGCTCCGTCGCGAATGGGCCGCGGGCGGTCCGGGGGTCGTAATTCATTATCCGCAGCAGGTGCGGTACACGGAGGTGCAGCTCAAACCCGACCTGGTCCAGCCGGCGGCCCTCCTGGACGTGCGGGTGCGGAGGGCGCTGGCGCACTCGGTCAACAAGCAGGAGCTGATCGACGGGCTGCTGGACGGGGTTGGCTCGCCGGCCGACACCATCATCTCGCCCCAGGTCCAGTACTTCGACGCGCTGAACCGTGCCATCGTCAAGTACCCGTTCGACCTCCGCGAGGCGGATCGACTGCTGACCGAGGCCGGCTTCGCGCGCCGCGCGGACGGGTATTACGTCGGACCGGATGGCGAGCGGCTCGCGCCCGAGCTGCGCGTGCGGGCGAGCGCGCACAACCAGTCGGAGATGGCGATCATGGCCGACGGGTGGAACCGGGCGGGCATCGCGGTCAGCTCCTACGTCATTCCGGCGGCGCAGGCGCTGGATAGCGCGGTGCTGGCGACCTTTCCCGCCCTCTCGACCACCAGCCGCCCGGCGCAGGAGTCGCAGCTCGTGAATCTGACGACCCGGCAGATTCCCTCAGCCGAGAATCACTGGTCGGGCTCCAATCGCGGCGGGTGGTCGAATCCCGAGTACGATCGGCTGGCCGACGCCTTCACCGCCACCCTCGACCAGGCGGAGCGCAATGGCCAGGTGATCCAGATGATGCGGCTCTTCAGCGAGGACGTGCCCGGGCTTTTTCTCTACTACAACGAGCAGATCGTGGCCCACGCGGCGGCGCTCACGGGCCCGGCGCCCATCGCCACCACCAGCATCTTCACGTGGAACGTTGCCGAGTGGCAATGGCGCTGACGGCGCCGAGCTGATCCCAGGTTGCGATGATCTCGTCGGACGTCACGACGGCGCCGAAGTGCTTTCCGATGGTGAAGAGGGTTGCCTCGTGGGCCGAGCGCACGCCGCTCGCGGTGCAATCGCTCACGAACGCTACGAAGTAGTCCCGCATGTACGCGTCGCGCGCCGTAGTCTCGACGCATACGTTCGTCGCCTCGCCCGTCATGATGACGGTTTGAACGCCACGGGATCGAAGCACCATGTCCAGGTCCGTCCCGACGAAGCCGCTATAGCGGTGCTTGGTCACGACGTACTCGTGCGAGCCCGGCCCCCATTCGGGATCCTGCCTGGGCTCGAAGCCCGGGAAGTAGTCCGCCCCCCAGCTGCCGGGAAAGCACAGCCGGTAGTTGGTGGCGTGCCGGCCGAGCCAGGAGGCGGAGTCCGTCCAATCGCTGTGGTGGGTGCGCACGTGGACGATGGGCAGTCGGATCTCGCGAGCCGCCTCGAGCAGCCGGAGCAGGCGCGGGGCCATCGCCTGGATCATGCTCGGGTCGCCGCCGTGCGTCGCGAAGGCGCCGTGCGAATCGCAAAAGTCATTTTGCATGTCGACGACGATAAGAGCTGTCTTTCGTGGGTCGAGGAGGTCCGGAAGCTCCATTGCGCACCTCACAACGGCATTGTCGCCCGTGACGAGCTGACCGCGACCGGCGACGTGCGCCATTTTCGTGAGGCGCGCCGCGGCGCGTCAAGCGCCGCGGCATTTCGTGGATCGCCCGCGCCCGGGGTTCATCCCACACCTCGAGCCATTCGGGCGGAGCCAGCCGGAGTGGCGTCCGGACGCGATGACGCGGTCGTCGGCGTACGAAGCCACTCTTGCCCGCGTGAAACGCACGGTCGCCGACGATCCCGGCCGATGCGGTACAACCCCTCCGGACGTGAGAGATGATATGACCCAGACTCCGCAAGGTCTGTCGCTCGACGAGCCCGTGTCCGCTCGAACCCGGCTTTGGACGCGCGGCTTTCTGCTGCTATGCACGTCGACGGTGCTCTGCTACTTCGCCAACTACCTCGTCGGCGTCGTGTTGCCCCTGTATGTGCAGGACATCGGTGGGGATCCCATCATCATTGGACTGGTCTTCACATCGTTCAGCGCGACGAGCTTCGTGCTGCGCCCGCTGATCGGGCATCTTTCAGACGTATGGAGCGTTCGCGGCACGATCGCGATCGGCGCAGGGCTGCTGGGCGGACTCCCCTTCGCGCTTGTTTTTCCGTCGCTCTGGGTCTCCTTTTTCGCCAATGCTATCCGCGGTATTGGGTGGGGGGCGTTCAGCTCGGGCAGCTCGACGGGGGTCGCCTTGCTGGCGCCGCCCGGCCGGCGGGGTGAAGCGTCCGGCCATTACAGCATCGCCGGGACTGCATCGCAAGCGTTCGCGCCCGCCATCGGGCTCTGGCTGCTGCAGCTAACGGGGAGTTTCTCCGTCGTGTTCTTCCTCGGGGGCATTTGCGGCCTGGCCGCACTCGCCCTCCTTCTCACGCAGGTCCCCCGCATCGGGGCGGGAAGGACAACCTTCCTCGGGGCGTTCCGTTGGGCGAAAGGCGGCATCGGCCTGAGCACGTTCGTCGAACCTCGCGTGCTGCTGGCATCCGTCATTCTTGTGTGCCTGACGCTCACCTCCCCGGTCACCTTCGCGTTCGTGCCCGTCTACGCCCGCGCGATCGATGTTGAGAACATCAGCGTCTATTTCATCGCGGCAGGCGTAACCAGCATCACCGCGCGCTTCGTCTGTGGGCGCTATCTCGACAGGGGCAGCCGCGGGCAGTGGATTCTAGCGGGCTACTGGCTGCTCGCGGTCGCGTTCGTCGTGTTCACGCAGGCGCGGGACCTCAATGGGTTCATCATCGCCGCCGTGTTCAGCGCGGTCGGAACGTCACTGGCCCAGCCGGCCCTCATGGCGCTCGCCATGGATCGCGCGGCAGCCGGCCGAATGGGCAAGGCCATGGCAACGTACTCCATGTTCTATCGCGTCGGCGAGGGGCTCGGAGCCCCGCTGGCGGGGGTGCTTATCGTCCGCTTCGGGTTCACCGGGATGTATCTCGGCGCCCTTGCGATCATCCTCATCGGTGTCGTCCTTGTCACGGCGAACTGGGGCACGCTGGGCCACCAAACCGCCGCGACTCCCCACTAACGGGCCACGTCTCACAGCCATGGCCATAGCGCCGGGAGCACCGGTAGGTCGGAGGTTCATCCCCCGCCACGACGTCGGTCAGGGCGCGATCCCGTGAAGTGAATCGATGGTTGACGTGGGTGGCGCGACGGAGTATGACGGACGCCATGGCTGCCGAAGGTCCGGGGGAGGCCGTGTGAGGGCTTGGCCGTGTGCGTGGTCGTCGCGATCGTGGGGATTTCCGGGTGCCGTCCGCCGGGGCCCAGCGCCAGCCCGTCGCCAACGCAAGTGGCCGCTCCACCCGTCCTCAAGCGCATCACCGCCGCGGTTCGCAGCAACCCACCGACGTTGAACAGCACGATCAGCGGCACTGCCAACGGCAAGGTACCGGGAGTGTGGCCTCGTTTATGGTGCCCAAGCCACGATGATCAACAACCGACTGGTCAACGCAAGCGGAACCGTCCCAACCCATGGCGCGGCAACCTGGAACGTCCAGGATTGGGACCGCCGGTAGCCAGAAACAAGGGGGCGCGCCCGTTCCAGCTCACCAGGTGGGAGGAAGCCGATGCGAATCGACGTTCACGCGCACTACTACACGCCGGAGTTTATGGCGCGCATGCGCGCCCTCGGATGCTCCTGGCGGCCCAACCGGGAGATCGTCGATACCGCCGGCCTCACCGACCTTCGCGCCGAACACCTGGCGGCCGGTGGAGTGGACCTTCAGGTGCTATCCGTTGGGGCGCAACAGCCATACCTGCAACGCGTCGAAGACGCGGTTGAGGGCGCGAGGTACGCCAATGACTTCTACCGCCAGGCCGTCGAACGGGGCGGAGGGCGGTACGGCGCGTTCGGGTGTGTGCCACTCCCCCACGTGAGCGCCGCCATCGCCGAAGCCCGCCGCTGCCTGGACACCCTTGGATTTCTGGGGATCAACTTGGGCTGCTCGACCGCTGGTCGGGCATTGGACGACCCCGATTTTCACCCGTTCTGGGCCGAGCTGGACAGCCGGCGCGCGGTGGTATTCCTCCATCCATTGGGCGTGGGCGGGCCGCTCCAGAAGGACTTCGGCCTGGCATGGAGTGTGGGAGCGATGTTCGAGGACACGATCGCCGCGCTCCGCCTCGCGCGGTCCGGGCACCTGGATCGGTTTCCTCACGTGAAGATCATCGTTCCCCATCTGGGCGGCACCCTCCCCTTCGTCTGGGACCGGGTGACCCGATCAGATCCGCGGGCTGCCGCTGGACTTCGGCGTCTCTACTACGACACGGTGAACGGCACGCCCTCGGCCCTTCGATGCGCGTGCGAAACCCTGGGCGCCGACCGCCTCATGTTGGGCACCGACTACTCCTACCACACCCCACAGGAATGCGTGAGCGACGTCGAGGTCGCCGGCTTGGCGCCCAACGAGGTGACCGGCATTCTCGACCGCAATGCCCAGGCGCTCCTCGGGGTGGGAGCGTCCGCCTGATCGGCGGTAGGCCGGGGTCTGGCGCAGCAGGTCGCTGCGGACCACGTTGGCGAGGCCGTCACGCGGTGCCTCGGGTCAGAAGGAGGGATCAAAACTGGCGAACGTCCACGACAGGCTGTCTCAGACTGAGCGGACATGAAAAGGAGCCGGAATTCATTGCACGTCGGCAAGCGTGTCGCGCGTACCGGCGGGGGGCGGGCCTGAGCGGACATGAAAAGGAGCCGGAATTCATTGCCGGGCTCCTGCTGGCTGCGGGACGTGGATTCGAACCACGATTAACTGATCCAGAGTCAGCCGTCCTACCGTTGAACGATCCCGCATCGGGCCCCCCGAATCATACCACAGCCGTTTTGACTGACCGCGCGCTCGATCCACATGGTAGGCTGACCGGGCGCGCGGGATGAGGCGGTAGCGGACGACGACGGTGGCGGTCTTCATCGGGACGTCGGGCTGGCAATACGCGAGCTGGCGCGGCGCCTTCTACCCGGAGAAGCTGGCCCAGCGCCAGTGGCTCGAGTTCTACGCCGCCCAGTTCCAGGTCGTCGAAGTCAACAACACGTTCTATCAGCTCCCGAAGCCCGAATCGGTACGTAGGTGGGCCGCTGCTACGCCGCCGGACTTCATCTTCGTCACGAAGATGAACCGCTTCCTCACCCACATTAGGCGGCTGCGGGAGCCGGAGCCCACGGTTGAACGGTACTTCGACGTGATGCGTGAGCTGGGGCCCAAGCTTGGCCCGGTCTTGCTCCAGCTTCCGCCGAACCTGGAGTTCGACCCCGAAGCGCTCCGTGGGACTCTCTCGACCATGCCGCGCGATGTTCGGGTGGCGGTCGAATTCCGCCACGCCTCATGGAGTACACCCGCGACCCGCGATCTGCTGGCCGAGCACGGCGCCGCTCCGTGCGTGGCCGATCGGAAGAACGAGGTCGTGACGCCGAGTTGGCGCACCGCCGACTGGGGCTACGTCCGGCTCCATCAGGGGACGGGCTCGCCGTCGTCATGCTATACGCCCGAGGCGATGCAAGCCTGGGCTCAGCGCATTGCGGATGAGTGGGATGAGGGCTCCGACGTCTTTGTCTTCTTCAACAACGACGCGCATTGCTGCGCCGTGCGCGACGCCGCGACGCTCGCCGGGGCGCTCACCGACCTCGGACGGGCGACGACGCGAGCGCCATCCCTCGATGAAGTTCGGGTCGCGAGGGACAGTCGGCAATCGAGGTGACCGCCGCCTCGGTCATCCTGAGGGCGGAGCCCGAAGGATCTCGGGAGCCAGGGATGCTTCGCTGCGCTCAGCATGACAGGGCCGCTTCGATGCTTCGCTGCGCTCGGCATGGCAGCCGTTTGTCATCCTGAGGGCGGAGCCCGAAGGATCTCTCTCGTGCGAGATGCTTCGCTGCGCTCGGCATGGCAGCCGTTTGTCATCCTGAGGGCGGAGCCCGAAGGATCTCGGGAGCCAGGGATGCTTCGCGGCGCTCGGCATGGCAGGCCCGTTTTGATGCTTCGCTGCGCTCAGCATGACAGCGGTTCGGCGGCCCCCACCCCCACCCTCCCCCGCTGCGGCAGGGGAGGGGGTGAAATTCCCTCCCCCTCGAGGGGGGAGGGTCAGGGAGGGGGTGGAATGCCCCATCCCAATCCTTCGACAGGCTCAGGGCGAGCGCCCAGGCCCGCCGTTCACGGCGGCGGCCTCTCGCCCCGCGCCCAGGCCCGCCGTTTACCGCGGCGGCTCCCGAGCCGGCCGAAGGGCCTGCTCAGGGCGAACGGTTAGGGCACGCGGGAGGCCGCGTCCTCGAGCCGCTGGACTACCCGGTCCCGCCCGAGCACCTCCATTGTCTCGAACAACGGCGGCGTCGCCGTCCGACCGGTGCAGGCGACGCGAATTGACATAAACAGCTGGCTCGTCTTGAGCCCCAGCTCCTCCGTGAGGGCGCGGTACGGCGGCTCGAGCGCATCGTGGGTGAAGGGCTCGACCGTGCGGGCCAGGGCCGCGGCGCGCGCCAGCGCCGCGCGCGTGGCGTCGCCCGTCACCCCCGGGCGCACGAGAAGCGCGGGGTCGTACTCCAGCGCTTCGGCGAAGAAGAACGACGAGAGATCCCGCGCCTCCGATAGGGTGCGCAGTCGATCCTGGATCAGCCCGGCGATGGCGGCGAGGTAGGCGTCGTCGGCGGATGCGCCGTCCGGACCGAGGAACGGCCGGATGCGCGCCGCCAGCTCGGCGGGTGGAAGCGCCCGAATGTAGATGCCGTTGAACCAATCGAGCTTGGCGTGGTCGAAAATGGCGCCCGTCCGGCTCACGCGGTCGAGGGTGAAGCGCGCTACCAGGTCGGGGAGGGAGAGGATCTCGTCGTCGGTGCCGGACGACCACCCGCACAGCGCCAGGTAGTTGAGCATCGCCTCGGGCAGATAACCGGCCTCCTGGAAGGCGGCGATGCCCGTCGGCCCGTGGCGCTTGCTCAGCTTCTTACGATCGGGCCCCAGGATCGCGGGCAGATGGGCGAACACCGGGGGCTCCCAGCCAAGCGCCTCGTACAGGAGCACGTGGCGCGGCGTGCTGGAGATCCACTCGTCTCCCCGCAGCACGTGGGAGATCTCCATCACGTGGTCGTCGACCAGATGCGCCAGGTGGTAGGTGGGAAATCCGTCCGATTTCACGATGACGAAGTCGTCTAGCACCCGGTTCTCCCACGTCACGTCCCCGTGGATGACGTCGGTGAACGTCGTCGAGCCCTCCAGCGGCACGGCGAAGCGCACCACGAACGGCGCGCCGCTCGCCTGGCGCTCCGCCCGCTGCGCCTCGGTGAGCCTCCGGCACAACCGATCGTAGCCCGGCGGCTCCTTCCGCGCCTGCTGCTCGCGCCGCAGCTCCTCGAGCCGCTCGACGCTGCAGTAGCACCGATACGCCTTGCCTTCGCGCAGCAGCTGATCGACGTACCGCTGGTAAATGGGGAGGCGTAGGGATTGCTCGTAGGGGGCGTAGGGTCCCCCGACGACGGGCCCCTCGTCCCAGTCGAGGCCGAACCAGCGCACCGCGTCGAGCAGCGCCTCGACGGCGCCGGGGACCAGCCGCTCGCGGTCGGTGTCCTCGATCCGGATCACGAATTTTCCGCCGCGTCCTCGGGCGAAGAGCCAGTTGAAGAGGAACGTCCGGAAGGTGCCGATGTGCGGCAGGCCGGTCGGACTCGGGGCGATCCGCACGCGCACCGGGCGCCCCTCGGCCGCGCCGGGCGTCGGGGCGCTCATGCCGTGGCCTCCGCCGGGTCGATCACGGACCGCGGCCGCCGGAGCGCGGCGAGCGCCCGCTCCAGGTCGGCCGGAAGCGGCGCCGTGAACCGAAGCCGCTCGTCCGTGGCCGGGGAGGTGAGGGTCAGCTCTGCGGAATGGACGAACTGGCGCGTCAAACCGCCCGGGGCGCGTCCGCTTCCGTAGACGCGATCGCCCGCGACCGGGTGGCCGATGGACGCGAAGTGCACGCGGAGCTGGTGGGTCCGTCCGCTGGGAAGGCCGGCGTCGACAAAGGTGAACCGGTCGAACCGCTCCAGCACGATGAACTCCGTTCGCGCGGGCCGGCCGTCGGGCCGCACCGCCATCCGCTGGCGGTTGAACCGGTCCCGTCCGATGGGCGCCTCGATGGTGCCCCGATCCTCGTGGATCACGCCCGCGACCAGCAGCCGGTAGCGCTTCGCGATTTCGCCGCGCTGCATCTGCCACTGCAGGGCCGCAACCGCGTCCACGGTCTTTCCCACGACCATGAGTCCCGACGTATCCTTGTCCAGGCGATGGACGATGCCGGGCCGCTTCTCGCCCGTCGGGTCGCGCAGCTCGGGAAACCGCGCAAGGAGCGCGTGGACCAGCGTCCCGGTCTCGTGCCCTGGCGCCGGGTGGACGACAAGCCCCGCGCGCTTGTCCACCACTACCATCGCCGCATCTTCGTACACGACGTCGAGGGGGATCGTCGGGTCTGGCTCCAGCAGCGCGTGCGACGCCACGCGCTCCACGGCGACCCGCTCACCGCCGGCCAGGCGAGCCGCCGCCTTCGTCGGCGCGCCGTTCAGCGTGAGCGAGCCGGACTCGATGAGCCGCTGCCACTCGGCGCGCGAATGCTCGCCGGCGTACCGGGCGAGATACGCGTCGAGGCGCATGCCGGCGCCATAGGGCTCCACGGTAAACGTGGCGGCGGTCGAACTTGCAGGCTCGCGTCGCGGCGCGCGCTTGGGCGGCGCGTCAGCTCTCGCGGGCATCGGAGGACCGGAGGAGGTGGAACGCCAGGATCCCGACGCCCACCACGATGGCCGAATCGGCCAGGTTGAACACGGGCCAGATCGCGACGTCGATGAAGTCGACGACGTATCCGAAGCGCACCCGGTCGACCAGGTTGCCGATAGCGCCTCCCAGCTGGAGCCCGAGGGCGAGCCGCAACGGGACGCTGGTGACGGGGAAGTATCGGTAGCTGGCCAGGATGACGCCGATGACTACGAGCCCCACGATGACGAAAAAGATCGTCCGATCCTGCAGGATCCCGAAGGCGGCGCCCCGGTTCGACACGTAGGTGAGCCGGGCGAAGTCGCCCAAAATGGGCACCGACTGCTCCGGCTGATCGACCAGGAAGCGGACGGAGAGGGACTTCGTGATCTGGTCCGCCACCAGAACGAACGCCGCCACCAGCGAGGAGCCGGCGAGGCGGCGGACCATGGCGCCGTGGGACGGGCGGTGCCGGAGGCCCGGGTGCGAGGACGGGAGGATGGGCTCCGCACGCCGAGCCATGCCGTAGTCGACGTTGCGCGGCCTCGACTGCTCAGTCACCGGTCCGCCGAAGGGCCAGCTCGATCTCCTCGTCGTCGAGCCTCCCTTTCCACGTCAGGGTCGCGCCCGAGCCGTCCGGTGCGCCGATGCGCAGATCGGTCGCCCCGACTTCGTCCAGAATGCGGTCGCGGTGCTCGCGCACCACGGCCGCCCAGGATTCCGATCCGGCGAAGGTCAACGTGATCCGATCGTCGACGCTCAGGCCCGCGTCGCGCCGCATCGTCTGGACCCGGTGCACCAGCTCCCGGGCGCGGCCTTCGTTCCGCAGCTCCGGCGTGACCGTTCGATCGAGAGCGACGGCCAGTCCACCGCGAAAGCGCAGGTCCTGGGCGACGGCGCGGTTCTCCAGCGGCTCGAGGGCGATGGTCACCTCGCCGGGCTCCAGGACGACGCCGCGCACGGCGACCGAGCCGTCCGGCCGGATCGTGTAGTCGCCGGCCTGGAGGGCGCGGCTCACTGCGGGGAAGTCGTGGCCCAGCTTCGGCCCCAGGACGCGCGGGTTTGGGCGGGCGGTGCGCCGGGCGAAGGCCTCGACGTTCTCCGCCGTTAGGACGGCCTTCACGTTCAGCTCGTCGGCGATCTCCCGGCGCAGCTCGTCGGAGAGCTGGAGGTCGGTCGACTCCCCCGCGATGGTGATGGAGGGGAGCGGCTGCCGCACCCGGATCCCGGCCTCGCCGCGCGCCGCTCGCCCGAGGGTCACGACCTCGCGCGCCAGCTCCATCTCGGAGTCCAGCTCCGGCGCGCGGCGGGCGCCGTCCGTCGTCGGGTAGGGGGTCAGGTGCACGCTCTGGGGCGCGGCGCTGTCCCACGAGCGGACCAGGTTCTGATACATCTCCTCGGCGAGGAAGGGCATGATAGGCGCGATCACCCGTGCCAGATCGACCAGGCACGTGTGGAGGGTGGAGAAGGCGGCCCGCCGATCGGCCGGCTCGGCCGCGCGGGAGAACCGGCGCCGACTGCGCCGCAGATACCACGTCGAGAGGTCGTCGACGAATCGGTCGACCGCGTCGACGACCGCGGCCACGTCGTAGGCCTCGAGCCGGTCGTTGGCCAGAGCGACGAGCGCGTCGAGCCGCGAGAGGATCCAGCGGTCCATGCGGCCGCGGTCCGCGCCGCCCGCGCCTCCATGGCCCGGAGTGAACTCCTCGACCTCGGCGTAGGTGACGAAGAAGCTGTACACGTTCCAGAGGACCAGGAGCTTGCGGCGCACCTCCTCCGCGGGCCCGTAGCCGAAGAGGAGGTTGGTGGTCAGGTTCTGGCCGGCGTACAGCCAGCGCATCACGTCGGCCCCCATGCGCTCGGCGGCTTCTTCGAACCAGATGGCGTTCCCCAGGCTCTTGTGCATGGGCTGGCCCGTCTCATCCATCAATTTCTCGTAGACGAGGACGGCCTGGTACGGCGAGCGGTCCTCCAGGGCGACGCTCATGAAGAGCATGCTGTAGAACCAGAGGCGGATCTGCTCCCGCATCTCAGAGACCCAGTCGGCCGGGAACCAGCTCGCCCAGGTGGCGCGGTCCTTCAAGTAGCCGGGGCCCAGCGTGGAGAAGGGGACGATGCCGGCGTCGAGCCAACAGTCGCCCACCTCGGTGACCCGCTCGACCTCGGCGCCGCAGCTCGGGCAGCGGATGCGCACGGCGTCGATCCACGGCCGATGCAGCTCCCGCACCTGGTCCATCCCGGTTACGGCGCGGGAGCGCAGCTCCTCGACAGACCCGACGACGGTGAGCGTGTCGCAGGCGGCGCACGGGTAGAAGGGGAGCGGCAGTCCCCAGTAGCGCTTGCGCGAGATGCACCAGTCCTGCATGTTGTTCAGCCAGTCCTCCATCCGCTTCCCGGCGGAAGGCGGCGTCCAAGCGACGGTCCGGGCGGCGGCGATCATCCGCGGGCGGATCTCCTCGGCGGAGATGAACCATTCGGACACGCCGCGGAACACGATCTCCTCCCCGCAGCGCCAGCAGGTCGGGTACCGGTGCTGGATCTCGGCCACGCGGTGGAGGTAGCCCTTCTCCTGCAGAGACGCGAACACCGCGTCGCGCACGTCGTGGACGTTGGCGCCGACGAGCGGACCGTAGCCTGGCACGAAATCGCCGTTGTCGTCGATGGGGACGAGCACCGGGAGGCCGAACCGCTGCCCGAGGGCGAAGTCCTCCGCCCCGCAGCCCGGAGCGATGTGGACGATGCCGGTGCCTTCCTCCTCGCCCACCTCCTCCCAGGGGATGACCGCGTGCTGCACGTCGCGCTGGGCGTCCAGCTCGTCGAAGGGGCCATGGTATCGCCAGCCCACCAGGTCGCGGCCCTTCACGGTCGCGACGACCTCTGGGGGCGTCGTGGCCCGGTACGTGTAGGCGCGGAACGGGTCGCCGCCGGCGGTCGCGTCGATTTCGATGGGTCGGCCGAACACGGCGCCAAGGGTCTTCGGCGAGAGGTAGTATGCCTCGCCGCCGACGACGGCCTTGACGTAGTCGAGGTCCGGGTGCACCGCCAGCGCCACGTTGGCCGGGAGGGTCCAGGGCGTCGTGGTCCACACCATAAAGAACTCGCCGGGCCGATCGACGATGGGAAGTTTGACATAAAGTGATGGGTGAGACACCTCGCGGTACGAGTCGGTGCCGATCAGCTCGTGCTGGGAGAGGGATGTGCCGCAGCGCGTGCACCATGGCATGGTGCGCCAGCCCTTATAGAGCCAGCCGCGCTCCTGGCAGCGCTTCAGGAAGTGCCAGATGTGCTCGATGTTGTTGTCGCTCATGGTGTAGTAGGAGTGGTCCCAGTCCATCCATTGTCCAAGGCGGATGGACTGCTCGGTGATCACGCCGGCGTACTGGAGGACGCGCTCGCGGCAGCGCTCGGCGAATTTGTCGAGGCCGTACGCCTCGATCTGGCGCTTGGAGTTGAGCCCGAGGGCGCGCTCGACCTCGACCTCGACCCACAGGCCCTGACAGTCGAAGCCGTTCTGGTAGCGCTGGTCGCGTCCGCGCATGGCCCAGAAGCGCTGATAAACGTCCTTGTACGTGCGCCCCCAGGCGTGGTGGACGCCCATGGGGTTATTGGCCGTGATCGGGCCGTCGATGAAGGAGTAGCGCGCGTTGCCCCGGTTACGCTCCACGAGCTGCTGGAAGACGCTGTGCTCGTCCCAGAAGCGGAGGATCTCGTGCTCCAGCGCCGGGAAGTCTGCCTTGGGGGAAACCGGTTTGTACACGCGCGCTCCGTCCGGCCGCTGACACAAAGAGTCTCGCCCCACTGGGACGAGACGTGCACCGCGTAGCGGGGGCCGTTTCTCGAAGTGTACCACAGGAGCTGGGCGCGGCCCCGCTCCCCTTGAGAGAAGCTATGCTAAAGTTAATTCACATTATGCTTAGCACGATCCAGGACCCGGTGGTGCCGGTCCCGCCGCCATCCTATACTGCCGCCATGAACGCATTGCCCGGCGGCGACCTCGTCGAGACCGGGATCCGCGACCTGGAGGCCGGCGTCGAGTCGATTCCGGCGTTGCTCGCGTCCATCGGGGCGCCGCGGTTGGCGCAGCTCGGCATCGCGGTGCCCAATCCGCTGCCGGATCCGGAGAAGCGGCTCTACGCGCTGCTGAGCGTGACGGGTGCGGACTCGGCGCATTCGCGATACAACGCGCTGATCCGGCGGCTGGTGAGCTTCGAGCGAGCGGCGGCGTGCGTGGGTTAGCGGACCGGGATCGGATCGAGCGCTTGATGCGGGCGCTCGGGGTGGAAGCGGCGGTTGATACGCGGGTGTATCTCGCCGGGGGCGCGACGGCGGTGCTGCTGGGATGGCGCGAGTCCACCATCGACGTGGACCTGGCGATTGTTCCGGATAGCGATCGTTTGTTGCGAGCGATTGCTCGGTTGAAAGAGGCGCTGGAGATCAACGTCGAGCTGGCCGCTCCGGTGGATTTCATCCCTGTTCCTGCGGGTTGGGAAGAGCGTGGCGCGTTCATCTCCCGCGAGGGGCGAGTCACGTTCTATCACTTCGATCTGTACGCGCAGGCCCTGGCGAAGGTGGAGCGCGGCCACGTCCAAGACGTCGCGGACGTTCGGGAGATGGTCGCTCGGGGCCTGGTGGATCCCGCCGCGGCTCGCGCGTATTTCACCCGCATCGAGCCCGAGCTGTACCGGTATCCCGCGCTCGACGCTGCGTCCTTCCGCAGGGCCGTGGACCTGGCATTTGCGTCGTAGCCGAGGGGCGGCCGGGGGTTGCGCTATCACACCTGCGACACATGGAGCGCGGCCGGACGCGGTCGCGCCACTGGCCTGCTACCATTGCTGCCACGATGTCGTCCGCAAGCGCCGGCGCGCCGTCAACGTCCACCGCTGACCCGTCGGTCCTGGCGGCGCAGCAGCTCTTCCTCGACTCGCTCGTGGGCAAATCGCCCCGCACCGTGGCGACGTACGCCAGCGCCCTCCGGCGCTGGAACGAGCACCTGCGCGAGCGAAAGGCCAAGCCGGAGCTGCTCGCCACGTCGGAGATCGGCGAGGAGGCGCTCGAGGCATTCCAGCGCTGGCTGATCCGGTCCTACGGCCGGGACGATCGCGCGACGATCACCACGTACGTCGCCGGGGTGCGCGCGTTCTTTCGGTTCCTCTCCCGCCGACACATGCTGAACGGCGAGACGAGCTTCGAGGCGATCCAGGAGCAGGCGCGGGCGGGGATGGGGCGGGCTTCGTACCGCTCCCCGCGCGTGGACAGCCGCCTGGCGAACGTGGTGCTTTATGTCAAGTCTGTTCCCCTCCCCGACCCGACGCGCTTTCCCGCGGCCTACCTGGAAGTTCTCCGCGATCGCGCCATCATCCTGACGCTCTTCTCGACCGGCATGCGGCGGGAGGAGGCGTCGCGGCTCGATCGCGCCGACCTCGATGATGGATGGAACAGCCAGGCGATCATTCGGGGCAAGGGCGACCGCGAGCGCGTCGTCTTCTTCTCCGAGGAGGCGCTGGAGGCGCTGCGCGCCTACTTCAACGCGCGGAACGACTCCTATGCGCCGGCCTTCATCCGCCACGACCGTGCCCGCGGCAGGGTGAGGGGTCGTGGCGCCAACTATCGGCTGTCGCCCCTCTCTATATGGAAGACGGTGAAGAAGATCAGCCTCCTGGCGGACGTGCCGGCCACGACCCACGACTTCCGCCACGCCAAGGCGACGGTGCTGCTGAACCAGGGCGCCAAGCTCTCCGAGGTGCAAGACATCCTGGGCCACGCGAGTCCGGAGACCACGAAAAAGATCTACGCCCACTACGAGGTCCAGCACCTGCGCGACGCCTTCGACCGGTACAGCCTGAGCGCGGAGGAGATGGCCGAGCGCCACGTGCGCCGGCGCGACCAGCGCTGAACCGGGGCCATTGTGCTACGCGGCCGCCGACGTCCCGGATGAGCATCGCGCGCGGCGGTCCATCGCGCTCGCCCGGCATGACCGGTCGCGGGACTCGCTGGGCGAACAAGGCGAGCGGGCTGCCCAATCGCTCCTCGCCCAGCCTCGCCGTTCGGAGCCGCCGCGACCGCCGGCGTCGGCTCCCGCGCCGGCGACGGATATCATGGCCGATCCGTCGTCCCGCTCAGAACGAAGGCTCCGAATCCGGATTGGTGGAGGTGGCTGCGGTGGTGAAGCGTTGGCGCAGCCGTCGAACGACCATGGGAGGCGGCTCCAATTGCTCCCCGCTGGGGCGACGAAGGGATCCGTTCGCCTGTCTGGAAGCCAGCGCCACCGGTGAGGCGCGATAGGGGCCGAACGAGCCGATGGTACAATTGTTCCAATCACCCACGTCCGCCGAGCCACACGTTTTCGACAACGCGTGATCTCGTCACACCCTCGGGGCGTCAGGACGGAGATCCCCGAGGCGCGGATCCATCGGAGGCTGCGCCAGTGCGCCGAGCGCGTCAGGTCACGTCGCTGCTCGTCATGCTCCTCGTGCTCGCCATCGGGCCCTTCGGCCTGGGCTACGCGCTCGGGCACGCGGATGCCATCGGCCGGTCGCACACCGCGATCGAGCCGGTCCTTCGGCGCGTGGGCCTCGCCCGCGCCGTGCCCGAGCCGGCGCCCGTTCCAGCCCCCTCGCCGGAGCTGGACGCCATCTTCCGCCCCTTCTGGGAGGCGTGGGGCTACGTCGACCGCGATTTTTATGACGAGTCGGCCGTCGAACCCCACAAGCTCTCGCGCGGCGCGATTCGCGGCATGCTCACCGCGCTCGACGATCAGCACACGCTCTACCTCGACCCCACGCACCGCGAGATCACCGACGCGGACCTGCGCGGGGCCTTCGACGGGATCGGCGTCCAGGTGGAGATGGAAGGCGACGATCTGCACGTTGTGTCGCCGCTGGACGGCTCGCCCGGCCAGCGCGCAGGGCTGAGGGCGGGCGACGTCATCACTCGCGTCGATGGGAGCGACGTGCACGGCATCAGCCTCCTCGACGCGATTCAGATGATTCGCGGCCCGCGCGGCTCAACCGTGACCCTTACCATCGTTCGGGGGGGCGCGGCGCCCTTCGACGTCAAGGTCGCGCGCGAGGAGATCCGCGTCCCATCGGTGCGGGGGGAGCTGCGCCCGGACGGCGTCGCCTACATTCGGATCAGCAGCTTCGCCCTGCGCGTTGGGTCGGACCTGCGCGAAGTGCTCGACCAGCTCGCGCAGCGCTCCCCGCGCGGGTGGGTGCTGGACCTGCGCGGCAACCCGGGCGGTTATCTCGACGGCGCCGTGGCCGTGACGAGCCAGTTCATCGACGAGGGCGTCGTCCTGTACGAGGAGCGGCGCGGAGCCGAGCGCGAGGCGATCCGGACGCGCGGGCGGCCGCGCGCCCTCTCAGGTCCGATGGCGGTCATGGTGGACTCTGGAACGGCGAGCGCGGCGGAGATCGTGGCCGGCGCGCTCCGGGACCATGGTCGCGCCACGCTGGTCGGCGAGCAGACATACGGCAAGGGAACGGTCCAGATTGTCCACACGTTGAGCGACGGCGGCGCCCTAAGGCTCACCGTCGCGCGGTGGCTCACGCCCGACGGGAGCCCCATTCAGGGCGTCGGCCTCACGCCGCAGATCCCCGTGGTGGCGGCGGCCGGAGCGGACGCCGCGCTGCAGCAGGCCGTCGACTTCGTGCGTCAGCAGCCCGCGAGCGCCGCCGCGCCGCTGGGGGGCCAGCGCGCTGTCGTTCCCATGCAGGTGACGCCGGGCCAGTCGGTGCGCGACTGGCTATCGCTCCGCGATGACGCGGAGGCGAGCATCCTCGATGCCCGGGAAGAGGCGGCGCTCGGCGCACCGGTCCTCGGATAATGCCGCAGGAAGCGCCCGCTCGCGAGCGCGTGTACGCGACGAATCGGCGCGCGTATCACGAGTACCACATCCTGGAGACGCTGGAGGTGGGAATCGCCCTGACGGGGACCGAGATCAAGTCCGTGCGCGCGGGCAAGGTGAACCTGCGCGAGGCCTACGCGCGGGTCGAGCGCGGCGAGCTGTGGCTGCTCAACGCCCACATCTCGCCATACGAGGCGGGCAACCGATACAACCACGACCCGATCCGGCCGCGCAAGCTGCTGGCCCACACGCGCGAGATCGCGCACCTCGCCGGCCGCGCGTCGGAGACGGGCGTGACGCTCGTGCCGTTGCGCGTGTACGACCGCCGCGGCCACGTGAAGGTCGAGCTGGGCGTGGCGCGCGGCAAGCGTAGCTACGACAAGCGGGCCGCCATCGCGGAGCGGGACGCGCGGCGCGAGATCGAGCGCGCCGTCAAACGCGACCTCTGGTCGGCCCGCTAGCGACGGACGAGGGCGTGGGTGTCCGTGAACGGCGGGCCGGGGTGAATCGCGCGGCAGCGACGGGCGAGAGCGGGTGTCGCCGCCGTGAACGGCGGGCCGGGGTGAATCGCGCGGCTGCGACGGGCGAGAGCGGGTGTCGCCGCCGTGAACCGCGGGCCGGGGTGTGCTCCGTCGGTTATGGTAAACTCATGCAGGCGCGGATGCCGAAAGGCGTCGGGCGCATCGTACACATGGGGACGCTCGGTCTCGACAGGGGAGGAGATTAGGCGATTGCAGGCCGAGTTCGCTCTCGACTCGAAAAACAGGGGGCAAGCCAGTAACTGGCGACTACGCATACGCTGCCGCTGCGTAAGCAGCGACCGTCCTCTTCGGCCTCACTTCGGCGGGCCGAAATAGGGCGCCGATAAGTCGAAGTGCTGCGCGACCCGCCGTCGGCGTGGGGCGCGAGTAAGCCAAGGCCGACTGGCTCGATGGAACCCGGTCGACGGGGGGCCTAGAGCGAGGAGTTAAAGCGTCGACTACGCCTGGAGTACATCGCCGATCGACTCGCTCTGGACGGGGGGTTCGATTCCCCCCCGTCTCCACCACCGCCGCTATCTGTCGATGGATAGCGGCATCTTTCTATCATTCGCGTGTGAAGTCGGCGCTCGCAGTCCACGGGGAGACGTTCGGTATAGCGGGCCCACATGCGGCCGACGAGGCGCTGCAGGTCTTTGTTGGCGAAGTGTCAGTCGGGGCGTAGTCCATCAGCGTTCGGGTCGATGCTCCCCGCGACCGCGGGATTCGGCGTCACCGTCGTCGCGATGAACCTCAACGGGGTCGAAGAACGTGGGCGTGGCCGTCGACAGCGGGAGATGAGCGCTCGCGAGGTTCGCGAAGCCGAATCCCGCGGCGACCGTCACATCGGGGCGGCTGGAAGGCGCTGGGCGAGCTTCCCTGGGCGATTCGCGCCGGGAGCGACGCTCTACGACGTCACGTCCCACGTGTGGGCGTTCCAGCCGCTGGCCGGCGGCACTCCCACGAGGCGATTGGTCATCATGATGGCGTCCACGCTGTAAAACAGGCCCATGACGAGCTGCTGGTCGGTCTGGAAGTGGATGAGGGCTCCGAGGGCCTTCATCCGGTCGCCCATCGGCACCGTCGTGAGGTACTTGTCCATCATGGCGTCATAGTCTGGATTCACGTAGGACCCGCGGTTCCGGCTCTTGTTCGGCGCGCGGTAGTTGCGCTCGGGAAGCGGGGCGGCGGAGCTGTCGAGGAGGTTGTCGAGGCCATCGACCCCGTCCGGCTGGTTCACCAGCTCGAGGCCCGGATAATTCGCGCGGTACTCGTTGTCCTGGAGCCGTTGGACCGGGATCACCACCGCCTCGGAGCGAAGTCCGACCCGCTGGAAGGAGTCCGCGACCGCGAACGACGACTTCTGGTTCGCCTCATTGGTCGTGGTCCGGATCTCGATGGACACCTGCTGGCCCGCTGGGTCGCGGTAGAAGCCGTCGGCCCCCTTGGCGAATCCCATGGCCTCGATCATCTGCGTGGCGCGGCGCGTGTCGTACGGCCAGCGCACGATGCTGTCTTTGATGGCGGGGTACTCGGCGGCGTCCGGGGGGATGATGCTGTCGGCGACCGGCCCGAGGCCGGCGGCCAGGCTCTCCGCCAGCTGCTCGCGATCGATGCTCTGAATCAACGCACGGCGAAAGTCCGCCTCCACCAGCGCGGCCGGATTCGGCACGCGAAGCTGGGGATACATCATGGTCCATCCCGTGCCGGAGATGTTGGGCACGATCTTTCCATCGTGCCACTGGTCGCGCACCTGCACCCCCTGCTCGATGGACACGGCGCGTGAGAACGTGAGGTCCACGGCGCCGGACAGGACGTTCGCCACGAGGGTGCTCGGGTCGGCGATGAACTTCACCTCGATCTGGTCCAGCTTCGGGCGGCCGAGGACGTACTGGTCGAAGGCGTCGAGGGTCACATAGCTGCCGGTCTGCCAATCACGAATCTTGAACGGGCCGGTGCTGACGAACTCCGTGTTCCAGTACGGAATCTGGAGGAACCCTTCCTTGTTCTCGTTGAAGGGTCGCTCCAGGATGTGGCGCGGCAACGGCTGGGCGAACCCGCTGGATCCCGAGGAAAACATGCGATCGGCGTTGATGTAGGGCTGGCTCCACGAGACGACGATGGTGCGCGGGTCGGGCGCTGAGACGTCGGCGATGAGGTCGTAGGCCGGCTCGCGCAGCACGGCCAGATCGGTGTCGTTCCCCACCGTGGCCGTGAAGAGTAGATCGTCCGAGGTGAACGGTGTGCCGTCGTGCCATCGAACGCCATCGCGGATCTTCCAGGTCACGCGCATGCGCCCGTCCGGCGATAGCTCCCAGAGGCCATTTTCGGTCGTGGGGACCGCTTCGGCCAGTTCGGGGTGAAGCGTGCCCGCCTCGTCCGCGACCGCCAGCCCGGCCGTCACCAGCATCTCGAACTGGCCGATGCCGGGCACGGTCCCGCCGGCGATCTTGATGTCGTCCCAGACCGCGGGCGGCTCGCCCAGCATGGCGATGGCGATGCGTTTGGGGGATCGCTGGTCCTGGGCGGGCCCCCGGTCGCCGCTCGGCGCGCGGGCCGCCGTTGGGCCGCAGCCCGCGGCGATCGTGGTGATGAGGGCGACGAGAGCGATGGCCGCTCGCGCGTAGAGGCTCGATGTTCGCGACCCGCCGCGCGTCATCTCACTCCTCGCCAGCCAGTGTGCGCCGCACGTTCACGAGCGGCGCTCCCCCCAGCCCACCGGCGCCACTCCCTCTGTGCGTTCCCTCGATCGTCGGATGGCCGGTCCTATTGTACGCTGCGTGGCGACGAGCGGAGCCCTGGTTCCCTTCATCGCCGCGGCTGTCGCCGTCGCACTGGCGCGTCACCCCTCACGCCATTTGGGGGCCGTTGCCCTATCGGAGGTCCCACGTCTCGATGTTCCACGTCTCATCGACGTCGGCGGCCTTGCCCGACGAGACGTTGACGAGCTTGTTGCTGATGAGCATCGGTTCCGGTCCATAAAAAATACCCAGGCCGATCACCTGGTCGGACAAGATGTGCGCCGCCTGGGCGAGGACGGCGGTGCGGTCCGTTTTGGGAATCGTGCTGTAGTACCGGCTGACGAGGCCGTCCAGCTCCGGGTTGCTGTACCGCGTTCGGTTCTTCCCCTTCCAGTTGTTGTCGGGAAGGGGGATCTCGGACGAGATGAAGCGCGTCAAGTCGAAGGGCTGGCGGACGAGGTCGAACCCGGGGTTCGTGGCTCGATATTCGCGATCTGAGGCGAGCTGGCGCGGCGTGACGACGGTGTTGACCCCCACACCGATCTGGCGCCACGAGTCGGCCGTGGCCTGGACGAGCTTCTCTTTCAGATCGTCACCGGCGTTGGTGCGGCTCTCGATCGTGAGGGCCTGCCCGTCGGGACCGGCGAACATGCCGTCGGCCCCGCGCGCGAACCCCAGCCCCTGGATCGCCTGCGCCGCGCCGCGCGGATCGAAGGGATACGTCACGACGCTCCCCTGGACGTCGCGATACTCGGGTGAGTTTATGTAAAGAATCGTGTCGGCAACGGGCGCGCGCCCGGCCTGGAGCGTGTCGGAGAGCGCCTTGCGATCGATCCCCTGGAGGAGTGCCCGCCGAAAGCGGACGTCGCCGATGACGGCCGGGTCGGGCGTCATGAGCTGCGGGTAGTGGGCGATCCAGTTGCTGGGCTTCGCGTCCATTCTTCCGCCGTCCCATTGCTCGTCCACCTGGAGCGCCTGCTCCAGGTTCATGCCGCGGCCGATCGTGACGTCGACTTCTCCGGCGAGAATATTGGAGATCACGACGTTGGGGTCTGACAGGAACCGCACCTCGATCTCGTCGAGCTTCGGTCTACCGAGCACGTAGCCGTCCCATGCCTCGACGATCATGTGGCTATCCCGAACGAACTCCCGCAGCTTGAAAGCGCCGGTCCCGACGAAATCCGTCGTCCAGTACGGCTGGTCGAGAAAGCTCGCCTTGTCCGATTCGTATTGCGCGCGAAGGAGATGGTCGGGAAGGGGGAGCGCGATGGTGTAGCTGAAGAGCTGGTCCGCGTAGATGAACGGCTGCTTCCAGGTGACGACGACGGTGCGCTCGTCCGGCGTCGTCACCGCGTCCATCGCCCGGTATGCCGGATTCCCGGCGATGGCGACGGACTTGTCTCGCACGACGGTCGCCGTGAACTGGATGTCCGCTGCGGTGAAGGGCGCCCCGTCCTGCCACGTCGCGTCGGGCTTGATGTTCCACGTCGTCTGCATCGTGCCGTCCGGGGACACGGTCCACAGGCCGTTTTCGAGGCTCGGCGCCTCCTTGGCGAGCTGCGGCACGACGTTGTCATCCTCATCGAGCTTCGTGAGGCCCGCGTTGATGACCTTCTCCAGCTCGCCGACGCCGCGGATGGACCCGGTCCCCGCGGTATTCACCGCCTGACTGAGGGTGTAGGGATTTCCGAGGATCGCCGCCGTAATGTGTTTGCGGTGTGGAGGCGCTGGCACCGGGTCGCCCCCCGCGCCTTTGGGCGCCGCCCCCGCGGCGCATGCGGTGGTGACGATTGCCATCCCGATCAGAGCGGCGCCGATCCGTGTCAAGACCATGTTCAGACCCTCGCATCGCGGGATGAGCCGGACGGGTGACGGCTGGACTGTCTCGTTCGACTATATCGAAAAACGGGCCTACTCTTAGACCATTCTTAGATAAGAAAATGGAGCGGAAATCCGTGGGAATTGCTTATGGACAATGGGGAACGAAGCCGGCTGGATCGGCATATGATTGAACGAGTCACGCGAGGAGCACGAGATGAGCCAACTTGCCGTCCCTCTCACCAACGGCGGGCCGCCCTCCGCCGAGGACTACTGGGCGATCGCCGAGCCGAGCCCTCGGCGCGTGCGCGTGGTGTTCGCCGGCGAGACGATCGCCGATAGCCGGCGCGTCATGCTCTTTCGGGAGCGCGGCCACCTCCCCGTCTACTACTTTCCCCGCGGCGACGTGCGCACGGACCTTCTGGTGCCGTCCGGTCGCACGGAGACCGATGCGCAAAAGGGCACAGCGACCTTCTGGAACGTCCGGGCTGGGAGCCGCGTCGCCGAGCAGGGCGCGTGGCGCTTCAACGCCGGGACGCCACAGTGGCCCGAGATGAGCGAGTACATCGCGTTCGACTGGCCATCGATGGACGCATGGTACGAGGAGGATGAAGAGGTCTTCGTCCATCCGCGGGATCCGTACAAGCGCGTCGACGTGCTGGCGAGCACGCGCCACGTGCGGGTCGTGCTGGGCGGCGTCACCGTCGCCGACAGCCATCGCCCGCGGCTGCTGTTTGAGACGGGATTGCCGACGCGCTACTATCTGCCGCCCGAGGACGTCCGCCTCGATCTCTTGCATCCCACCGACACCCACACGCGCTGCCCATACAAGGGCATCGCGTCGTATTGGAGCGTGCGCGTAGGCGATCAGACCTTCGACGACATCGTCTGGAGCTACCCTGAGCCCATCCCCGAGTGCCCGAAGGTCGCGGGCCTCCTCTGTTTCTTCAACGAGCGCGTTGACGCGCTCTACGTGGACGAGGAGCTCCAGCCGCGGCCGAAGACGCGCTGGTCGAGGGACTGAGTCGCCCCGTGCGTATTCTCGTCGGCGCGGATGACGCGAACGAGCTGACCGACGCCGTCGTCGACGACCTGCGGGCGCGGGGCCACGACGTGCAGCTCGTGCCTCCAGCGCAGTGGCCTGAGGTGGCCGTGAAGGTCGCGAGCGCGGTCGCGGAAGGGACCGCTGACCAGGGCGTGCTCTTCTGTTGGACGGGGACCGGAACCGCGATGGCGGCGAACAAGGTGCCGGGGGTGCGCGCCGCGCTCGTGTGGGACCCGTGGATCGCGACCGGGGCGCGCAGGTGGAACGACGCCAACGTCCTGGTGCTGAGCTCGCGGCTGCTCACGGTGGAGGCAGCGCGCGCCATACTCGACGCCTGGTTCGCCGTGGAGCGCCCGGACCCGGACGAGGTCGAAAACATCGAGCGCCTGTCCCAGATCGAGGGCCGCCACCGCCGCTGATGTGGCGGGGCGTCCCTGGGGCAGCTCCTCCGGTCACCGTATAAGCCATTCGTGATGGGCTTCCTGGAGAAGTCTTATTTCCATTCTGCGACCGGCGACACTAGAATTGCGCCCAGCGCTCCCCGATCGGTTCCCGAGGGATGGACTGTGCAAGCCAACGGAATCTCCGCGGCCACGAGCGAGACCGTGCACGTGCTCCAGGCGTCGTGGAGCGCGAGGTTTGCGACCCGCGGAGCGCGGCTCCAGGCCATGGCGTGGGCCCTGGCCGTCGCGGGCATGTCCGCCGCCATCATCGCCCTTCCCGTCGACTACCACGCCCTCGGCCGCTATGGGTACCTCGGGGTATTCCTGGTCACTCTTCTCTCCACCGCCTCGCTGATCCTTCCCGTGCCCTATATCGCCGCGATCGTCTTCGCCGGCACCTTTCTGGACCCGCGGGCGGTCGCCCTCGTCGCTGGCGTCGCCGCCGCGCTCGGCGAGCTGACCGGCTATGCGCTGGGGTACAGCGGGCGACGTCTGGTCCCCGAGAATCGCTGGTACGCGGCGATCCAGCGGTGGATGGGCCGGTTCGGTGGGCCAGTCATCTTTCTGGCTGCGATCGTGCCCAACCCCTTTTTCGACGCGGTGGGCATGGTCGCGGGAGCGACCCGCATGCCGTTATGGATCTTTCTGGTGAGCACGTTCCTGGGCAAGACGCTGCGATTCTGGCTGCTGGCAGCGCTCGGAGGGGTCTTCTTCGCAGGCTGGGGCTGAGCTGCTCCTGCTGGCGCGGCGCGACCCGCCGCGCGATCCACGCCAATCGGGTTCGAGGTCGACGATGCGGGCGCCTGTCCTTCCAATTGCCCGTGGCGCGCTCATGCTCCTCCTCGCGACCACGGTCCCGGGATTGTGGCCCGGCGAGGCAGGAGAGCTCTTCGCGGCGGACAAGAACTGCCGCGACTTTCAAACTTGGCAAGAGGCCCAAGCCTACTTCCTGGCTTCGGGATCGGGGGATCCCAACCACCTGGACGCGAACCACAACGGCATCGCGTGCGAGAGCCTCCCCGGGTCGCCGACGAGCTCCCGCTCGCCCACGCCGACGGCGACCGTGTTCGCCACGCCGTCGGCGACACCGACGAGCGAGCCGGCGGCGACCCACACGCCGTCGCCGACCCCGCGCCCTCTCGCCCCCACGGCGACGCCGCGACCGCCCACGGCGGCCGGTCGCGTGGCTCAACCTGATTTGGAGGAAGCGACGGCTGCGACGCCCGAGCCGTCTGCTCGTCCTCGGGCGACGGACCCGACGATACCGGCGGCGCCCGCCACTCCGCCCACCACGGCGCCGATCTCGCCGCCGTCGCCGTCGTCCGACGCGCCTTCCCAGCCGGCTGAGGTCGTATCCGCTACCTGGCTGCAAGTGATGGATCACACCGATGCCGTGTCGAGCGATGGTGATGTGGTGGCGACGCTGGAGCCGGGCGACCAGGTCCGGTTCGTCCGCGATGAAGACGGCTTCGCGCTCGTCGTGCTGCCGGACGAGTCCGGCGTCGGCTGGGTCGTGATGGACGACCGCGTGCGCGTTGACACCCGGTGAGGCCGCGCCGTTTCCGGCCTCAGACATTCTGCCCAATGAATCCGGGGATTCTTTAGTTTGTTCTTCTATACCAGCCACGGGCGCCGGCGCGATAAGGTCTCGGCATGACGAACGCGGAGGCCGCGAGTGGCTGACGTGAATCCCGAGATGGATCTGCAGTCGTTGATCACGCGGTACGCCGACGAGATCCGCCGCTGCCGATACGGGAGCTTCCGCGGAGTCATCAAGGACGGCCGCGTGGTCGTCTTCGCCGTCGAGCACGAGTGGCGTCCGAGCATGCAGGCGCGCCGAGACGACGGCCCGGAGGGGACTGGAGAGCCGACCGGCTAACGCGACCAAGACGAGCAGACTGAGCCAGGCAACTGGGACGCTCGAGCGAATCCGATTTGGAGACGCCTCGGGCGTCCCTCTTTCTGTCGAAGCCCACCAGCGGGAGGAGATGCGCCGTGATCGAAGAAACCCTTGGCAGCGTGATGGCAGCCGCGGAAAAGAAAGCCGCGCTCCTGAGTCGCTCCGTCGTCCAGTATCTGATCCTGTCATGTCTGGCCGGCGCCTACGTCGGTCTTGGGATCGCATTCATCTTCGTCGTCGGGGGACCGCTCTCCGCCGCCAGCTCCCCGATGCTCAAGGTGGTCATGGGGGCGTCGTTCGGAGGGGCGCTGGCCCTCGTGATCTTCGCGGGGTCCGAGCTGTTCACCGGGAATGCGATGACGCTCATGGCGGGCGCCCTGGCGGGGCGGGCGACCTGGGGCCAGCTCGCCGCGATCTGGGGCACCTCATACGTCGGCAATCTCATCGGGTCGCTCGGGCTCGCGTGGCTCGTGGCGCAGTCCGGCGTGCTGGCCGGCGATCCGCAGAGGGCGCTGGTCGAATCCGTCGCGGCCGGCAAGATGGCTCTCCCGTTCGGAGCCGCCGTGGCGCGGGGCATTCTCGCCAACTGGCTGGTCTGTTTGGCCGTCTGGTGCGCCATGCGCCCCATCGGCGACGCCGCCAAGCTGGTGCTGATCTTCTGGTGCCTCTTCGCCTTCGTCGCCGCCGGGTTCGAGCACAGCATCGCCAACATGACCCTCATGGGAATCGCCCTGTTTCAACCCCACGGCGACGGGGTCTCCTGGGTCGGATACGCGCAGAACCTGCTGCCGGTGACGATCGGCAACGTCATCGGGGGCGCTGGCCTGGTCGGCGGACTCTACTGGCTCGCGAGTCCGATCACCCGCGCCGCCGAGCGCCTGAACGCGGCGGCGAAGCCAGAGCCGTCGCCCGCCCGCACGAGCGACGTCGAGCTCGCGGCGTCGTAGATCACCATTTGGAGGATCGAGCGCGATGAACCAGTTCGAACGCATCAAGCAGGAGCGTGATGGCCTTGACGTCTGGCCCGAGATCGAGCGCTACGCCCGAGCGGGCTGGGAGGCGATCTCCGACGACGACAAGACGCGCTTGAAGTGGTACGGGGTCTTCTTCCGACGTCACATCCCGGGCTTCTTCATGCTCCGGATTCGGATCCCGAACGGGATCGCCAGCAGCGACCAAGTGCGCGTCATCGGGAAGGTCGCGTCCGAGTTCGGACGCGGCGAGGTAGACATCACGACGCGCCAACAGGTGCAGATCCGCTGGTTTCGCATCGAGCACGTGCCCGAGATCCTCGCGCGACTCAGCGCCGTCGGCGTCGACACGCGGCAGACAGGGATGGACAACATCCGCAACGTGGCCGGCTGCCCGCTCGCCGGGGTCACCACGCACGAGCTGTTCGACGCGTCGCCGGTCACGCGGGAGTTCACCTCGCGGTTCCTGGGCAACCGGGCGTTTTCGAACCTTCCCCGGAAGTTCAACGTGGCCATGACCGCGTGCATGGACAACTGCCTCCACCTGGAGACGCAGGATATCGGCATGGGTCCCGCGCTGAAGCGCGTCAACGGTCGGCTCCTCGCCGGGTTCAACGTCATGGTGGGTGGAAAGAACGGCAGCGGCGGGCTCACGCCGGCTCGGCCGCTCGACGTTTTCGTGACCCGCGACGAAGCGTGTGACGTCGCGGTCGCCATCGTCGAGATCTTTCGCGACCACGGCTCGCGCGCGTCGCGCAGCCGCGCCCGCCTGGCGTTCCTGGTCGATGATTGGGGAGTCGAGCGCTTTCGGGATGCGCTGGAGCAACGGCTGGGGCGGCGACTGGAGGGCGCCGGCGCCGACGCGCGCACCGGGTTCCACACGGATCACCTGGGTGTCGCGCCGCAGCGCGAGTCCGGTCGCTACAGCGTGGGGCTCGCCGCGCCGGTCGGTCGCGTCTCGGCGGCGCAGATCGCGGCCGTGGCGGACCTGGCCGACGCGTACGGGCGGGGCGAGATTCGATTCACCGTCGGCCAGAACCTGATCCTCCCCCACGTGCCGGATGCGCTGTTGCCCCGCCTCCTCAACGAGAGCTTGCTCGAGCAGCTCCGCCCCGATCCCACGCCCGCGATGCGAGGCACCGTGAGCTGTACGGGGCTCGGCACCTGCGACCTCGCCCTGGCGGAGACCAAGGAGATGGCCCTCCGGGTTGCACGGAGCATCGACGGCGGCCAGCGCCTTGGGCGCCCGATCACGGTTCACTGGTCCGGATGCCCCGCCGCCTGCGCCAACCACCACGTGGCGGACATCGGTGTGCAGGGGGACAAGGCGCGAGTGAACGGCGAGGTGATCGAGGTCTACGACGTGTTCGTCGGGGGTTCGTCGGGCCCGGAGACCCGCGCGGGTACGCGGGTCCTGGCGCAGGTGCCCGCCAATCAAATTGGCGCGGTGATCGAGCGGCTAGCTCACGCGCACGGGCGTGGTGAGTCGCTCGTCGAGGAGGGGCTTCGGATCGCGGCGGATGTCGCGGCGCCGGCACCGGCGCCGGTTGAGAGCGGCGTGGCCTAACCGCGATCTTGTTGCTGTGCCCCGACGATCTCCTCGAACTCCGCTTCGCTGAGGATCCGGACGCCGAGCTGCTGCGCGCGCTGGGCCTTGGACCCCGGCTCCTCCCCGACCACCACGTGCGTCGTCTTGCGGGTCACGGAGTCTCCGACCGCGCCGCCCAGGGCTTTCACCCGCTCCTCGGCGACCAGGCGGGTCCATCGTTCGAGACGACCGGTGAACACCCACACAGTGCCGGAGAGGGGCAGGTCCCTCGCCTCGGCGCGCCGCTGCGCCATGTTCACGCCGGCGGCGCGGAGCTTCTCGATGATTTGCCGCACGCGTTCGGATCGGAGGTGCTCGAAAACGCTTCGGCCGATCTTCGGGCCGATCCCCTCGGTGTCGATCAGCTCGTCTTCGCTCGCGGCGAGGAGTCGGTCCATCGATCCAAACCGGTCGGCGAGGATCTCGGCCGTGCGGTCCCCAACGTAGCGGATCCCGAGCGCGTGGAGCACGCGGCTGAGCGGCCGTTCTTTGCTCGCTTCGATCGCGTTCAGGACGTTCTCCGCGCTCTTGTCGCCCATCCGTTCGAGCGTCAGCAGCTGCTCCTTCGTCAGGTGGTACAGGTCCGCTGGGTCACTGATCAAGCCTGCCTGGATGAGCGCGGCGACGAGCTTCTCGCCGACGCCGTCGATGTCCATCGCCGGCTTCGACGCGAAGTGCACCATCATCTCGTAGCGCTGCGCCGGGCAGCTCGCCCCGCCCGTGCAGCGCGCCATCGCCTCGCCCGCCGGCTTCACGACCGGGGCGTCACACACCGGGCATCGCTCCGGCATCGTGAATGGACGCTCGGCGCCGGTCCGCTTGCTGACGACCGGGCCGATGACCTGCGGGATCACCTCGCCGGCCCGCTGGACGATGACCGTGTCGCCGATGCGGATGTCCTTGCGGGCGATGTCCTCCTCGTTGTGGAGGGTGGCGAGCTTCACGGTGACCCCCGCGATTGGCACCGGCTCCAGCACGGCGAACGGGTTGAGGCTTCCGGTTCGCCCGACGTTGATCCCGATGTCCAAGAGCTTCGTGGTCGCCTGGGTGGGCGGAAACTTGTAGGCGGTCGCCCAGCGCGGCTCGCGTCCGACCCATCCCAGCTCCTCGTGGAGCGCGCGATCGTCGATCTTCACGACCACGCCGTCGATCTCGTACGCGAGCCCGTCGCGTCGCTCGGCCCAACCTTCGCACTGCTCGGCCACGTCCTGAATGCTGTCGGCGCGGCTGTTATTTGGGTTGATCTTGAACCCCCACTCCCCGAGCTGCTGAAGCAGATCCCAGTGCGTCCGCGGGAGGCGCACGCCCTCCACGGCGCCGACGTCGTACGCGATGAAGTCGAGGGGCCGCCGCGCGGTGATCCGCGGGTCGAGCTGGCGCAGGGAGCCCGCGGCGGCGTTGCGGGGGTTGGCGAAGAGCGGCTGTCCCTCCTTCGCGCGCTCGTCGTTGATTCGCCGGAACGCCGCGCGCGTGAGGAACACCTCGCCGCGGACCTCCAGCAGCGGGGGCGCCGATGCGGTCAGGGCGAGGGGGACCGAGCGGATGGTCCGGACGTTCGGTGTCACGTTCTCACCGCGGAAGCCGTCTCCCCGGGTGGCGCCGATCTTGAGCTGCCTGTTCTCGTACAGGATCGACACGGCGAGGCCATCCAGCTTGGGCTCGAGGACGAAATCCCGAATGTCGCGCCCGATCAGGTTGCGCGCGCGGCCGTACCACGCGGTGAGGTCTTCGCGCGAAAAGGCGTTCCCGAGGCTGAGCATCGGCACGCGGTGCTGCACGACGCCGAAGGCGGACTGTGGCGCGGTCCCGACGCGCTGCGTGGGGGAGTCGGGCGAAGCAAGCTCGGGATACTTGGCCTCGAGGTCCCGCAGCTCCCGGAAGAGGGCGTCGTACTCCGCGTCCGAGATCTCCGGCGCGTCGAGGGCATAGTAGCGGTAGTTGTGATAGTTGATGAGGGTGCGCAGCTCCTCGACCCGCTTCTGGGCAGCCGGTATGTCCGTCGTCTTTCGCACCTCGCGCTCACCGCTTCGGGATGTGTAGAACATACACAACCCGGCCTGACCTGGTCATGCCCGCGAATGCCCTGCTGGCATGGCGCGCCGCCCGTCCACGGGCGGGTCTGGCCGACCGGGGCCACTATACTGGGATGCACGCGAACGGAGTTGCCCGTGGACGACCCAACGATTCGTGAGGCTCGCGAGCGCATCGACCGACTTGACGCGGAGATCGTGAGCCGTTTGCAGGCGCGGGCGCGCATCGCCGTGGAGATCGGCGCGACCAAGACGGCGTCCCGTCGGAGCGCGTACGCGCCCGATCGGGAGCGCGACGTCATCGAACGCGTACGAGCGCTCGCGGGAGATGGTCCCCTCACCGATGCCCACCTCGCGGCGATCTACCGCCAGGTGATCTCGGCGTGCCGAGCGCTCGAGCGCGAGATTCGGGTCGGGTACTTCGGTCCGCCGGCGACCTTCACCCACCAGGCGGCGCTCGAGCGGTTCGGGGAGTCCGCGACGTTCGTGCCGTTCGACACGATCCCCGAGGTGTTCACCGAGACGCAGCTCGGCCACGTCGACTATGGCGTCGTGCCCGTCGAGAACTCCACCGAGGGCGCGATCCTCCTCACCCTCGATAGCCTGGTCGACACCGACGTGCGCGTGTGCTCGGAGGTGGTGCTCCCGATCTCCATGCAACTCCTCTCGCGAGCGGCGAGCAGGGAAGAGGTCCGCACGGTCTACTCCATTCCCGTCGCCCTGGCGCAGTGTCGCGGCTGGGTCGCACGGAACCTTCCGGGGTGCGAGATCGTGGACGCCGCCAGCACGGCGCGCGCGGCCATCATGGCCGCCGAGGACCGGACGGGCGCGGCCATCGGCCCCGCTCTCGCGGCCGCCGAATACGGCTTGAACATCCTCGAGCGCGACATCCAGGACCTAGCCGCGAACTACACGCGCTTCTACGTGATCGGCCGCACGGCATCGAGCGCGCCCACCGGTCGCGACAAGACGGCCATTCTCTTCAGCATCCGCGACCACGTCGGGGCGCTGCGCGACGTGGCCGACGTGTTCGCACGCCGCGGCGTGAACATGAGCAGCATCCAGAGCCGGCCCTCGCGCCGGCGGGCGTGGGACTACATCTTCTTCGTCGAGCTGGCCGGCCACGAGCAGGACGCGGTCATCGCGGAGGCTCTCACCGAGCTGAAGGCGCTCTCCGCCTATCTCAAGGTGCTCGGGTCATGGCCGGTGGACGAGTCGGCGACGCTCCCGACCGCGCCTCTTCCCTAACGTCAGATGACGTTCTGCTCCGCGGTTATCGTCCCCGCGGTGAATCGGTCCAGCGACAGGGGCGACAGGTCGAGGGTATGCGCCGCTCCGTCGACGATGATCTCGGCGACGAGCTGGCCGACGGCGGGCGCGTGCATGAACCCGTGGCCGCTGAAGCCGGCCGAGATGATGAATCCGTCGACCTCGGGGACGCGGCCGATGATGGGGTTCGCGTCCGGCGTCACGTCGTAGAGGCCCGCCCACCCGCGGATGATGCGCATCCCCTCGAGCGCCGGGACGCGGCGAACGGCATGCTCGACGAGCATGGCGAGAAACGCCTCGTCCGTGTTGATGTTGAAGCTCGAGGGCTCGCTCCGGTCGGTCATGCCCAGCAGCATGCCGGGCCCCTCCGGTCGGAAATACATGCTCGATGCGAAGTCCACCACCATCGGGGCTGACTCCGGGATCGTCGCCAGCCGCTCCATGTAATAGAGCTGCCGTCGGTAGGGCTGGATCGGGATGGAGATGCCGGCGAGCGCCGCGATCTGCGCGGACCACGGACCTGCCGTGTCGACCACCAACGGCGCTTCGACACGGCCGTGATCGGTCTCGACAAATGCGACTCGGCCGCCCTCCAGCCCGACGTCGGTCACCGTCGTGCCCGATAGGATTCGCACACCTCGCGCGCGCGCCGCTGACGCGTACCCGAGGCATACCTGGGTGGGGTCGGCGTGGCCGTCCGTCGGGCAGAACGTCGCTCCCAACACGTCGTCCACCATGATCGCGGGCACCATGTGCTGCGCGGCGTGCGCGCTGAGGAGCTGGACGTCGAGGCCGAGGCGCCGCTGCATCTCGGCGTTGCGTTGGAAGAGCGCCCAGTCTTCGGGACGTGTGAGGAGAAAGAGGTAACCGACCTGGCGAAATCGCGGGTCCCAGCCCGTGGTCTCCTCGAAGGAGAGGAGCTTCTCGACGCTGAGCATGGAGATGCGGCAGTTCAGCTCGGTGGAGAACTGCTGGCGGATGCCACCTGCCGCGCGGCCCGTCGAGCCGGACCCCAGGGCGGAGCGCTCGATGATGAGGACGTCGCGTATGCCCCGCTCGGCGAGGTGGAATGCGACGCTCGCCCCGATGACACCGCCGCCGACAATCGCGACGTCGGCCCGCTCGCTCATCTGCACCCCTCCCCGCCAAGCATACATCCGACCGTCCTCCAGACCCCGCGGGCCCGCGCCGTGTTACACGGTTCCGTGTATACTCCCGCCATGGGTCGCCATCTCGGGCGAACGTGGCGGGCGGAGACCGTGCGCAGACTGCGCCGCTCGCTGAGGCTCTCGCAGCAGGAATTCGCGAAGCAGCTTGGCGTGCGTCAGCAGACGGTCAGCGACTGGGAGACGGGGCTGTATGCGCCGCGGGGCGCATCGGTCCGGATCCTGGACATCGTGGCCGAGCGCGCGGGGGTCTCCTACGGCGACCTGGCGCGGCCAGACGAGCCCCCGATCGGCGGCGAAGGGCCGCCGTCGTGACGGTTCTGCTCCGCGCGCCGGAGGCGTTTGTCGCCTGGCTTTGGCAGCGCCAGGTTGGCCGCTCGCTGTGCGCTCGCGATGGTCAGCAGGTTCACGTGATCTATCCGGGGCGGCGGTATGGGAGCTGGGGCCCGGACTTTCGGGGCGCGGTGGTTACCATCGATGGCCGCGTCGAGCGCGGAGACGTCGAGGTCCACACGCGGTCGGGCGGCTGGGTTCAGCACGGGCACGGCGCTGACCCTGTTTATGGGGGCACGGTGCTCCACGTCGTGCTCCATCTCGACGCGCGCCAGGGCGCGGTCACGGCGAACGGGCGCGGGATTCCCGAGGTGGCTCTCGCCGATCAGTATCCCGCCGGGTGGCTGCGTGCGGAGCTTGGGCGCTGGCAGTCTGGCGCGGCGCCCGTAGCGGTCCACGCCTGCCTGTCCCCTGCCGAGGCCGCTGAACTCCTGGACCGTGCTGGGCGGGCTCGCATCGAGGCCAAGAGCGCAAGACTGGAGGCGGACATCGCTATCGTCGGCGAGGAACAGGCTCTGTGGGCGGGCGTGCTCGGGGCGCTGGGATACTCCGCGAATTCTTCCCCCTTTCGGCTCCTGGCCGACCGCATCGGCGTCCACGAAGCGGAGTTCACCGCGCGGTGCGATCCGTTGCTGTTGGATGCGCTGCTCTTCGGTGAAGCGGGCCTCCTTCCCTCGCAGCGCGGCGTCGGCGTCGGCGCCGATGCCTACGCGCGAGCTATCGAGCGCGCGTGGGCCGAGGCGCGGCGCTCCGGACCCAGGCGGGGGCTGGGGTGGCGGTGGGTGGGCGTCCGGCCCGTCAATCACCCGGCGCGCCGGGTCGCGGCCGCGGCCGCTCTCGCGGCGGACGTCGCTCGGTGGCCGCTCGACCGGCACGTCCGCGCATTGCTGACAGAGCGCGCGCCCGGGAAGGCCGCGGCCGGGCTCGACGCCCTCCTCCTTCGGACCGGCGAGGGCGACTACTGGCGGGCGCACGCGGATTTCGCGCGTCCCCTCGCGCGCCCTGGCGCGCTCATCGGACGGCAGCGGGCGGCGGACATCGTCGTGAACGTCCTCCTGCCCTGGGTCGGGGCGACAGCTCGCCGATCCGGCGATGAGGCGCTCGCCGCGGCGGCGACGGACGCGCTCCTCGCCCATGCGCCCCTCGCGAGCAACCAGATCACGCGCCACATGGCGAGCCAGATCCTCGGTCCCCATGCGCGCGTCGTGCGCATGACCGCGGTCCGGCAGCAGGGTTTGATTGCGATCTACCGGGGCTGGTGTGACGCTCGCGCGTGCGAGGCGTGTCCCGCTGGCGGTGGCCGCCTGGCGACCGGATGAGCGCCGAAATACCGTGTGGTAGAATGCCGAAACTCCGCTGCGAGGCGACCGACACGATCCAGGACAACCCGAACTGGCGGCGCCACAAGGGCGCGTGCGTTCACTACCGCGAGCGGTGGTCGGGACCCGAAGAGCCCGGCGACGATGGCTGCCGTCTTCTGTACCAAATCGTCTGCCTCATGGGGACCCCGCCCCTCACCGCCGACGAGCAGATTCGATGCATGTCCGCCGCGCGCGCGTGCTGGCGTCGCCCGAGCCCGATGAGCGTCCCCGATGATGATCCATGCGAGGCCGATGCGCGTCCGGCGGGCTCGGCGAACGCCAGGGAGCGGCCGGTTGCGCAGCCGATCTCCTGACTGCCCGGCTGACGGGCGCGGGGTTCGTCACCCGCTGACGCGCGACGAGGCGATGACGCCGGCGACGATCGCCAGCAGCACGCCGAAGGCCCCCAAGGCCTGAAACGCCGCCGAAAGCGCGAACGACGCCCGAATGGCGGGGTCCGCAATCGGCGTCAAGAGCCAGAAGACCAGGGCGCGACCGGCGACCGGTCCCACGACGGCGGACAGGAAGGCGATGACGGCGAGCTCGCGGGCGGGCCGCCGGCGGCCGGCCGCGGAGACCGCCTCGCCCACGAGAAACCCCATCAGCAGCATGGGGAGAAATGCCAGCGCGCCGAATTGAATGACGGCCAGAAACGCTCCGCACATGGCCCCGACGCCGACGCCGGCGCCGATCGATCGGCCGTAGACGAGGAGGCCCAGGCTCGGCAACCCGCCGGCCGGTCGCGCGCACGTCGGACAGCGCGCACCCACGGGCGTGTGCACCAGGCACTTGGGACAGATAGCGGCGCCGCAGCGGCCACACCGGAGATAGGTCCGGACGTTCCGGTGGCGTGGGCATTCGACGGGGGCGACGCTGCCCGGTTCAGGCGCCACTGGCCTCGCCTCCCGTCGCGACGGGCGCCGGATCCGGCTCGCCCCGGACGGCCCGGCGGGCCGCGTCGATCACGAGCTGAGCGTGGAGGTCTGTGAGGCACGCGCGCGACGCGCAGCCCTGCGGCGTGCCGAGGCCATGGCCCGTGTAGAAGCAGGGACTGCACGGGAGGGGCAGGCGGACCACGGTGTGGGCCTCCGGTGGAAATGGGCCCCAGGCCCGATGGTTGGAGAGGCCGAAGACCGCGACGACCCGCGTACCGACCGCGGCCGCCAGGTGCATGACGCCGCTGTCGTTCCCCACGAAGATTCGGGTGCCCTGCATCGAGGCGGCAAGCGCCCGCACGTCGAGACCGGAGAGGGTGGAGGAGGGGGATCGCATCGCCTGCTGAACTTCCCGAGCGAGCGCCTCCTCGCCCGGGCCGGCCACCAGGACCGGGCGCAGCCCATCGCTCGCCAGCGCGTCGCCCACGGCGGCGAAGCGCTCTGGCGACCACCGTCGGGCCAGGCTGTACCGTCCCGACCCCGGATGAAGAATCGCGACGTCGGATGGATCGAGGCCGAGCCGCTGCCAGCGCCGCGCGGCTTCGTCCGCCTCAAACGGACTGAGCGACATCTCCATCGGCGTCCGTTCGGCGCGCGCTCCAAGCGCCTCGACCACCGCGAGGCAGTACTCGACTTCATGGCGCGCCCCGAAGCCCGCGTCCGCGGCGCGGTGGGTGAGAAACGCGCCGCGCCCATTGTCCAGGCCCGCGCGGACCGGCGCGTCTGTCGCGCGCGCCAGCGCCCGATACTTCAGCGCCCCGACCGGCGTGACGAGGTGGTGGAGCAGCACCAGGGCGTCGAACCGCCCGGCGCGCAGGCGGGCCGCGAGTCCCAGGGCGGCGGCGAGCGACCGCGGGCCACTGCGCGGGCCGAGGACGGATCGAAAGTCGTCGAACGCGGCCTTGGGGAAGGTGATGACCTCATCCACGGCGCTGCTCGGCTGAAGGAGCGGGGCTGCGTGCGGGGTGACGAGCGCGGTGATGCGCGCGCCGGGGAAGGAATTTCGAAGGGCGCGGAGCGCCGGGGTGGCCGTGAGCACGTCACCGAGATCGGCGAGCTTGACGACCAGTATGTGCCGCATATCGGAGAGGGTACAGGCTCCTCCCGAGGTCGGGCAAAATCCGCTCACCCGTGCGCTGCGGAGGGCGCCGTGGCGAGCGCGTTTCGCACCGCCTGCTCCACGGTCGATGGGTCGAGTCCCCACATGCACCGGGTGCTGCGATCGGGCAGCTTGCAGTCCGCGGGGCTGCGCAAGTCGTAGCAGGGGCTGCAGGTGAGGCCGAGGCGCACGACGGTGGACGCGGATCCCAGCGGACCCGTGTTCACCGGATCGGTCGGGCCGAAGATCCCCACGACGGGGCGCCCGAGGGCAGCGGCGACGTGGAGGGGCCCGGTGTCTCCGGCGACCACGACCCGGGCGCCGGCCAGGAGCGACACCAGCTCATCGACCGACGTCTGTCCTGCGCGATTCACGATTGCGCAGCGGGCGAGCGTCGCGATCTCCCGAGCCAAACTGCCCTCGGATTCCGACCCGGCGAGCACGATCTCGCCTTCGGAGGTCGTCGCGAGCGCATCGGCCAGGGCGGCCCAGTAGGCGGGCGGCCAGCGTTTGGCCCGTCCGTTGTTGGCGCCCGGAACGAGGACCATGTAGGGCGATGCCGGCGGCCGCTCCGGCGTGGCGGGCGACAGGCGCGGGGCCACGTCGCGCGCCGGTCCTCCGGCAATCGCGCGAACGAGGTCGACGCAGTACATCACCTCGTGCTTTGCCTCGCGATAGCGACGGCCTGGCACGCGAAGGTTGTAGCAGCCAGGAAGGGTCTCCGCCGCATAGCCGGCGCGCCAGCGGGCGCCGCTGAGCGCCGCGAATACGCCGCCCATGAGGCCGGAGAGGCCGATCGCCAGATCGTACCGCTGCGCTCGAAGCGAGCGAATGCACGCGATCAGCTCCGCGGCACGACGCCAGCCACTGGGACGTCGAAACTGATTGACGTCGAGGGTGTGGATCCGCCGGACGTGCGCGACGCCGCGCAGCAGGGGCGCCGTATAGGGCAGGACCAGGACGTCGACGGTGGCCTCGGGGTACTGTTCCGCGAGCAGCTCGATGGCCGGCAGCGAGAACACGACGTCGCCCATCAAATCCAGGCGAATGACGAGGATGCGCCGAACGTCCCGCGCGGTCGGACGCCGCCGCACGCCCGTCGCCCAGGCCCAAACCCCGAACGTAGATGCGGCGACGAGTCCGCCAGCGAGGGCGCACTTCTTGAGCGCCCCTTTTACGCTCACCTGAATGGTCCGGAGGCCGAGGCCCGAAGCCGAAAGAGCGCGTCGGCGGCCCTTGCGACGGCCTCGACCGAGATCGACGCCATGCACGGCGCATCGAAGCGGAACCCGCACGGGGGATGATCGAGGTCACCGCAGGGAGCGCACGGTAGCTCGGACCTGATCGCCTCGTGCGCGGTGCCCTGGCCGCGCGGACCATACCACCTGGGATCGGTGGGACCGTAGAGCCGAACCGTCGGGGTTCCGACGGCGGCCGCGAGGTGCAGGGGTCCGCTATCGACACCAATCACGAGTCTGGCCCTCGCGTAGAGCGCGGCCAGGCCGTCCCAGTCGAGCCGCGGCGCGACGTGGAGCTGACGGGGGCATTGCAGACGCACCTGCTCCCGGAGAGTCTCCTCGCCGGGACCGGCCGTGAGCCCGACGATCGCGGGGTCTGGCAGCGCCGCGAAGAGGGCCGCCCACCGTTTGGCAGGCCACAGCTTCACGTCTGCGCCCGCGCCCGGGTGAACAACGATGAAGCGGTCCGCATCGATCGCCTCCCGCGCGAGCCAGGCGTCCGCCGCGCGAGCGCTTGCCGGTCGCGGAGCGTAGGTGACGGTGACATGTCGGTCCGGGCAGGCGGACGCCTCCCGCCCCAGAGCCGCGAGCAGGGCGAGCGCCGCGCGATGGGCCGTGTCTGCCGCGTGCTCCCCGTCTCCGTCGCTCACGGCGTGGGTGAGGAACGGGGCCGTTCCGGGTGTTCGATGGCCAACCCGCACTGGGATGCCGGCAAGGGCGACGGCAAGCGCACCCCACCAATGGTCGGGCCGCAGCACGAGCGCCGCGTCAAACCGCTCGGCGCGCAGGCGCGTCGCGAGGGCGAGGAGCGTCGCGTACGGCGCCAGGGCATTCGGCTTGGGCGCGCGCGTGAACGCGGGAAAGGCGAACGTCACCACCCGCAGGGCGGTGCCCTCGAGCGCCGCCGCGCTCCACGGTCCCACCACCGTGGTTACAGCGTTCGGGGGGAGGCTGTCGCGCAGCAGCTGGAGCGCCGGCCGCGATAGGAGCACGTCGCCCAGGTGGTCGGGCCGCAGCACCACCACGCGCGGCTCGCCTTGTGACGCCCGCTTCCCTGACGACCGCAGGGCGAGCCCGGCGGCGTCGAGCAAGGGCTGGCGCATTCTGTCGCGGAGGGCCGCGGGGCGCCCACGATGGTCCGGTGGACCAACGGACCGAGGGGGCGCCACGAGGTGGCGATACCGTCGGGGCACGTCCCAGGGCGGAGCGAGGGGCGCGAAGAGGGGGCGCAGGCGCGCCCACGAAACGGAGCGGCGGGCCTGGATTGCCCGCCGCTTGTCGAGCGCTCGTCCGATGCCTCGGAGGCCGGCGAGCCGGCCGCGCACGGAGGCCCAGTCCCGCCCGTGGATGACGCCGAACGACGCGGCGCCGGCGTCGTAGATCAGCATCAGTGGAAGCCAGCGCAGCAGCTGGGCGAACGGGGCGCACTTGGCGATGGTCCAGACTTTGTTCCTCGCCAGCAGGAAGCGCTTCGTCGGCGACCCCTCGCCAAGGGTGCCCGCGTGGGCGTGGTGGACGATCGCGTCCGGCGCCAGCACGGAGTCCCAGCCGCGGAGGCGTGCCCGCCAGGCCAGATCCACGTCTTCGAGATAGGCGAAGAAGTCCTCGTCGAACAGCCCCACTTCGTCCAGCATCGCCCGCCGATACAGCGCCGCGCCGGCGCATGGGCCGAAGACGGTCCGGGGCTGGTCGACCGCCGCGGCGGGATATCCGCCCCAGAGGTCCCAGGCGATGGCGGCCGGGTCGATGGCGATGCCGCACGAATTGATGGTGGTGGGGTCGTGAGCGAACACCATCTTGGAGGCCACGGAGCCCAGCTCGGGACGCGACTCAGCGACGCGCACGAGGGCTTCGAGCCACGTGGACTCCGCAATCGTGTCGTTGTTGAGGGTGGCGACGTAGGGGGTGTCGCTGGCGCGGATGCCGATGTTGTTGGCCGCCGCGAAGCCGAGGTTGCGCGCGTTCCGGATGACACGGACGGAGGGGAAGTGTTGGGAAACGAATTCCGCTGAGCCGTCGGTCGAGCCGTTGTCGACCAGGATCACATCGAAATCGGTGAGGGTCTGGCGGCTGAGGGCGTCCAGGCATGGGCCGAGGTGCGCACGGCCGTTCCATGTCACCACGATCACGGTCACGCGCGCCGATGGTGCCATGAGACTCCACACTCCAGCCGCGCAGAGTATAGGCAACGCGGCGGTTCGTTGCTGGCGGGCCACAGCCCTCCGTAGAATCGCATCCAAGGGGAGCTGGAGGGTTCGTGGCAGACGTCGGTACACGCGACGGCACGGGTGAGGACGCCCGTCGTTCGCTCCCCAGCATCGGCCAACTGCTGGAGACCGAGACTGCGCGCCGACTCCTCCAGGAGTTCCCTCGCGCCACCGTCGTTGACGCGATCCGGTCGGCCGTGGCCGACTCTCGGGAGCGCGCCACCGGCGAGCCGCCGAGTCCGGAGACGCTCCTCGCCAATGCCAGCGCACGGCTCGCGCGGGGCGACGAGCCGAGTCTGCGACCGGTCGTCAATGCGACCGGCATTATCCTCCACACCAACCTGGGGCGGGCGCCGCTTAGCGCGGCGGCGATTCGCGCCATGGAGCGTCTCGCGCAGGGGTACAGCTCGCTCGAGTTCGATCTCCAACGCGGGGCGCGGGGCTCCCGGCACGGCCACGTGTCGGACCTCCTCTGCTCCCTGACCGGCGCCGAAGCCGCATTGGTCGTCAACAACAACGCCAGCGCGGTGCTCCTCGCGCTGGCTGCGCTCGCCGCGGGCCGAGAGGTTGTCATCTCGCGCGGGCAGCTCGTAGAGATTGGCGGCGGATTTCGGATCCCCGACGTCTTGCGCCAGAGCGGCGCTCGCCTCGTCGAGGTCGGCACCACCAATCGGACCTACGCGGAGGACTACGCCGCCGCCCTCACGGACGAGACAGCCGTCCTCCTCCGGGTTCACGCCAGCAACTTCCGGGTCGTTGGATTCACCCACAGCGCAAGCATCGAGGATCTGGCGGCAATCGCGCACCGCCACGGACGCCTCCTTGTGGACGATTTGGGGAGCGGGAGCCTTCTCCCCACCGAGCGATTTGGACTGGGTCACGAGCCCATGCCGCAGGAAAGCGTGCGCGCGGGCGCCGACGTGGTGTGCTTCAGCGGAGACAAGCTGCTCGGCGGGCCGCAGGCCGGCATCCTCGTCGGCGGCGAGCAAGCCATCGCCGCCATCACCCGGCACCCCCTCACGCGGGCGCTGCGGCCCGACAAGGTGACGCTAGCCGGGCTCCGTGCCACCCTGGCGCACTACGTGCGCCAGGAAGCGGAAACGGCCATCCCCGTGTGGCGAATGATCTCAGCCACGCCGGACGAGCTCGGCGCTCGCGCCTCGGCGATCGCGCGGGCGGCGGGGAGTCCGTTTGCCCACGTGGCGGACTCAACGGCCGCGGTTGGCGGCGGATCTCTTCCCGGCGAGGTGCTTCCCAGCTTCGCTGTGGCCCTCGAACACCCGACGCGCTCGTGTGCACAGGTGGCCGAATGGCTTCGCCACTGGTCCCCGCCCATTGTCGCCCGGGTCGCCCACGATCGCGTGCTGCTGGACGTGCGAACCATCGCGCCGAATGAGGATCAATTCGTCGCCGATGCGATTGAGGCCCTCGCGAGCTGGTGACGACAAATGAAAAGCGGCCCGACAACTCGGGCCGCTCACGGGTCACGCTCGGCTAGTGCGAGTTCGTCGAGGCACTGGTTATCTGAATTCGCCGCTCTTTCGCCTGCTCCATCTTGGGGAGGCGCAGCTTCAACACGCCGTGCTCGAAGTGTGCCTCGGCTTTGGTGCTGTCGACCGGCGTCGGAAGGGCGAGCTGGCGGGTAAACCGCCCGTACTTGCGCTCGCGCCGATGATATGCCTCCTGACTCACGGTCTCATCGTCTCGGGCCTCACCCCGAATCGTGAGCACCTCACCCTGAACCGTGATCTCGACGTCCTCCGGCTTGACGCCCGGGAGGGAGGCGGTCACGACGAGATCTTCACCCGTTTCGTACATGTCGATGGGTGGTGCCGCTACCCCATCGGTCGCGTGGCCGAGCCACGGGCGAACCCAGGCATCCTCGAACAGCCGATCGACTGCCTGCCTGAGGCTCAGAGCCTCTCCGAACGGGTCCCAGCGCACGAGATTCGCCATCGTCGGTCCTCCTCGATGTGTGGTGGGGCTCTCGACCCCTTTTCAGGTCCAATATAGCAATGGCCGCCGTCAATGTCAAGAGTCTTTATAGTCATACTGTCAATATTGTTGGCGTCGGACTGTTGGACCTGGCGCGTGCTATCATGACCCGTCGGCCAATCCCCAACTGCGAGCATCGATGCGCCTGTTTAACACGTCTTCCCACGAGCTCGAGACCGTCCGTCCCCGTGCAGAACCAGTCACGATGTACGTCTGCGGCGTGACACCCTACGACACCACTCACCTGGGGCACGCGCGAACCTACCTGGTGTTCGACGTGCTCCAGCGTTACCTCCGCTATCTCGGCCATGGGGTTCGGTACGTCCAGAACGTGACCGATGTCGACGATCCCCTCATCGAGCGCGCCAACGCCCTGGGGATGGACTACCGGGAGCTCGCCGACCGGTACGTGAAGATTTTCCTGGCCGACCTGGAAGACCTGAACGTCATCATGCCCACGGTGTACCCGCGCGCCACCGAGGAGATCCCGGGGATGATCGCGACGATCACGAGCCTGATCGAGAAGGGGATGGCGTATCCCCGGGGCGGGTCGGTCTACTTTCGCGCCGCGCGGTTCCCCGGCTATGGGGCGATGAGCGGCCTCGATCGCGCGGGCATGCTCCAGGCCCATCGCGACACGGGCGAGGACCCCGATGATCCCAACAAGGAGGACCAGCTCGACTTTCGGCTCTGGCAGGCTGCGCGTCCGGGCGAGCCGGTGTGGGAGAGCCCCTGGGGCCCCGGGCGACCCGGATGGCACATCGAGTGCTCCACCATGGCGAACCGGTACTTGGGCCCCCGTCTCGACATCCACGGCGGCGGTGAAGACCTTATCTTTCCGCACCACTGCAGCGAGATCGCCCAGTCCGAGACGGCGAGTGGCGTCGGTCCGTTCTGTCAGTACTGGGTACACGTCGGGCTCGTATGGATGGACGGGGAGAAGATGAGCAAGTCGAAGGGCAACATGGCGTTCGCGCGCGATCTGCTCCCCGTCTACGGCGGCGATGCCCTGCGCTACTATCTCATCGGCACACAGTACCGCCAGCGATTGGAATACATACCCGACGACCTCGAGGCGGCGGCGGATCGCTGGCGCTCCGTCGTCCATGCGCTGAAGGGCCCGCGCGGCGGCTCTCCCTCGGATCGCGCGCTGACATATCGCGACGCCTTCTTCGCCGCTATGGACGAGGACCTGGACACGCCGCGCGCCCTGGCCGCGATACACGGGCTGGCGGCGTTGGTAGCCGAGGCGTCAGAGCCCGGCGACCGCGACCTCCTCGCTTCCCTCCTCCAGATCGTCGGATTCCGCCTCGACTGACGGCAACTCGTCGGCCTCTTGGCCGAGGCGCGCGACGCGTCCGCGCGCGGCGCTTCCGGCGGCTTCTGGCTCACAGGTGCTCGAGAAAATATGCCGCCACGCGCTCCTCGACGTAGCGACGACCGGCCTCGTCACGGGGCATGTGGCGCTCGTTGGGAAGGATGAGCACGTCGCACGCCTTGCCCGCCGCCTCGAGGGCCGCGACGAGTCGGGCCGTGTGCCGAAAGTGGACGTTCTCGTCGATCATTCCGTGCACCAGCATGAGGCGCCCTTCAAGACGCGACGCATGGGTCAGCACCGAGCCTCTGGCATACCCCTCGGGATTCTCCGACGGGGTGCCCATGTACCGCTCCGTGTAGTGGGTGTCGTAGCCATCCCACGCCGTGACGGGCGCGCCCGCCACGGCCACGCGAAAGACGGCCGGCTCGGTCAGTAAGCACAGTGCTGCCATGTACCCGCCGTAGCTCCAGCCATAAATGCCGACTCGCCGCGCGTCCGCGAGACCCTCTGCCACGAGCCACCGTACCCCGTCGACCTGGTCCTGAACTTCGATCGTCCCCAGCCGCCGCTCGATGGCCGCTTCGAATGCTAGTCCTCGCCGCGCGGACCCGCGGTTGTCCAGCTTGAATACGAGGAACCCCAGGGACGCGAGATATTGGGCGCGGAGGTCCACGGTCATTCCCCAGGTGTCGGTGACCGACTGGACGTGCGGTCCGCCATAGACCGAGACGATCGTCGGCGCGGGAAACTGGACGCCCCTTGGCCGATATAGGGAGCCATACAAGGTGGCTCCATCACGCGACGACACCTCGACGATCTCCGGTGTCACCAGCCCTGGCGCGCAAGCCTCCGCGGACGGCGGGTCGTGCACCGGAATGTCGGACGGACGGTCGATCGAGCGGATGACGACCCGCGGTGGCTGATCTCGCGACTCCGTGGTTTCCGCGTATTGCCGGCCGCTCTTGGCGAACGAAGCGCCGTGAAATCCGACGCCGTCGCTGAGCCGCGTGATCGCTCCTCCGTCGAGGGACACCGCATACAGGTCTCGGCCGAGCGGGCTCTCGCGGCCGGCGACGAAGTAGACGGTCCGGCGCGCCTCGTCGACGTGGACCAGCGCGTCGACCGGCCAGGCGCCGTCGGTGAGCTGGCGCACGAGACTCCCGTCCGGCCCACGCAGCTCCAGGTGGCGATAGCCGGTCCGCTCCGACGACCAGATGAACGAGCAATCGGACAGGAATCGTAGGTCACGGTGGAGGTTGATCCAGGATGGCGACGTCTCGGTCAGAAGAGTGGACCGCTCGCCGCTCGCGGGATCGACGAGGATCAGATCGAGACGGCGCTGGTCACGCGATTCGACCTGAACCGCCAATGATCCATCCGGGCGCCAGTCCACCCGCGCGAGGTAGCCCCGATCGTCCGGTACCGAGTCGAGCCAGCGCGTCTTTCCTCCCGCGATCGGAAGCACCGCGAGCCGCACGTGCGCGTTGGCGGCACCGGCGAACGGGTAGCGGTGCGACTCGACGCGCCAGGCGTCGCCCCCCTGATGGACGATGGGATACGCCGGGATGTGTCCCTCATCGACCCGGGTGTAGGCGATCCGTTGGCCGTCGGGAGCGATCCAGAACCCCTCGCTTCGGCCCATCTCCTCCTGGGCGATGAACTCGGCGACTCCATTTGAGATCGTTTCGCTCGCGTCGCTCGTCAGCCGCCGACTCGTGTCAGCCTCGACGTCCACTGTCCACAGGTCGCGCCCGCGAACGAACACGATGTGCGCGCCGTCCGCCGTGGGCCGGGCATCCTCGATTGGATCTGCCGCGCGGGCGAGGATGCGCGGGGCCTCGCCGCGGCTCGATGTGACCGCGAGCTGCCCGCCCAGGATCAGGACGAGCCGGTCCGCCTCATCCGCCCATCGGTAATTCGTCACCCCGCCCTCGCGCACGCGTTGGCGCTCGCGCCTGAGCGCCTCCTCCGGGCTTACCGTGTCGTCCGAGTCGGGCGTGGCCCCCGCGGCGACGAGGATGTGGCGCTGACCCGTCTCCAGGTCCAGCGCCCACAGGTCGCGCACGAGGTCGCCCCGCTCGCTGTAGAGATAGGTGAGGAGCCGCCCGTCTGGCGAGAAGGCGATGTGAGCCGGCGCGCTGGTGCCTGGGCGGGGGTAGTGGGCGACGGCGTCGAGCGTGAGACGCCGGGGAATTGGCTGCTCGGACACGACGTATTATAGACGTGATGCTTTCCGACTCCATCCTCACCAAGGCCGAACGGACCGGGTTTCGGGAAACCTCGCTCCACGCTGACGTGATGGACTTTCTCCGCCAGTCTCGGCGCCGGGCCCCGGATCTGATCCGCGTTGGAACGATCGGCAGGTCGGCCGAAGGGCGCGACATCCCGTTCGTGGTTCTCTCGGGGAACCGCGCCCTCACGCCTGCCGCGGCCCGTCGGGCCGGTCTACCCGTGGTCATGGTCATCGCGAACATCCACGCCGGCGAAGTGGAGGGGAAGGAGGCGCTCCTCGCCTTCATTCGCGATGCGACGCGCCCGCGCGACCAGCGTACTCGCGCCTACCGCGAATTGCTCGACCACCTCACCCTCGTTTTGATCCCGATCCTCAACCCCGATGGCAACGATCGCATCTCCACCGAGAATCGAAAGCTGGACCTCCAGGCCCTGGAAGGGCAGATCGGCCCCCCGGGAGGCGTGGGGACACGGAACACGGGCGAGGGCTGGAATTTGAATCGCGACTACATGAAGCAGGAAGCGATCGAATCGAACCATTTGTCGCGGTTCTTTGGTCAGTGGTGGCCGCACGTGTTCGTCGACTGCCACACGACGGACGGATCAATCCACGCGTACGACCTGACCTTTGACACGGCGCACTGCCCCCGGAGCGGGCATCCCGCGCCGATCGAATACGTGCGCACGCGGTTGCTCCCAAGCGTCGCCGACGCGGTATTCGCCTCCACGGGTCGACGGGGCTTCTTCTACGGGAACTATCGAGATCAGAACGACCCCAGCAGCGGCTGGGAGACCTACCCAGGCCTCCCGCGCTTCGGCAGCCAGTACCGCGGACTGACCGGCCGGCTCGACATCCTCCTCGAGACGTACTCGTATATCGACTTCCGAAGCCGGGTCGAGACCATTTCCGCCTACCTGGTCGAGATCTTCCGCTACATCGCCGAGCACGCGATGGAGGTGATCGAGACGGCGGAGCGAGCGGAACGCGAGACCATCGAGGCCGGGCGCAACCCCCAGCCCGACGATCTGGTGGGGATCAACTATGGGGCGGCGCGCCGTGATCGGGACGGATCGCTCGTGTTCGACTGGCCGGTGCACTGGCTCGAGGACACGGAGATCCTCGCGTACGATCGCGATTCCATCCGCCGTCGGCGGATCCCCGGTCGGCGGATTGTGACCTACCGGGCCGGATACTTCGCGCGCTTCATCCCCACCGTCGCGGTCCAGCGGCCATACGCCTATATCGTCACGCGGCCCGAGATCACGGAGAAGCTCCGCCAGCACAATGTGGAGGTCGGCGCCCTCGCCGCCCCGGTTGAGCTAGACGTGGAAGCCGCGGTCGTGCTGTCGATGGAGAAGACGCGCAGCCCCGACATCTGTACCGGCATCGAGCGATTCGAGACGGTGCTCGCCGTGCGCGCGGAACGGCAGCGGGTTCGCTTCGAGGCCGGCGCCCTCGTCGTCCCGACGGCCCAGCGACTCGGAAACCTCGTCGTGTACTTGCTGGAGCCGGAGAGCGATGACGGACTCGCGCGCTGGGAGTTCTTCGACCGCCACGTCCGCGTGGGTGACCCGTTCCCGGCCTTTCGGCTCGTAACGCCGGCGCGTCTCCCCCTCGCCGGATTGTCGGCCGGGCGGTCACGGCGCGCGGCACGAGTGGGATGACCGGATGCGCGTAATTGGGACTGCCGGGCACGTCGATCATGGCAAGTCGACGCTGATCCGGGCGCTGACCGGCATTGATCCAGATCGCCTCCGAGAAGAGAAAGAGCGCGGCATGACCATCGATCTCGGCTTCGCATGGCTGCGCCTTCCCAGCGGTCAGGAGGCGAGCGTCATCGACGTCCCGGGCCACGAGCGGTTCATCAAGAACATGTTGGCTGGGGTGGGCGGAATCGACATTGCGCTTCTGGTCATCGCGGCCGACGAAGGGGTCATGCCCCAGACGCGCGAGCACCTGGCCATTCTCGATCTGCTTGGGATCGGCCGCGGCGTCGTAGCCATCACCAAGTGCGACCTCGTCGAAGACGAGTGGCTGGAGCTGGTGTGCGTGGAAGTCGAAGAGACCGTCGCCCCCACGACGCTGGCCGGCGCGCGCCTGGTCGCCGTGTCCTCCACGACCGGCCGCGGGCTCGACGATCTCCGTCAGGAGCTGGACTCGCTGCTGGCCACTGAGCGCCAGCGCCGACAGACCGGGTTGCCACGGCTTCCGGTGGACCGGGTGTTTACCATGTCGGGGTTCGGGACGATCGTCACGGGCACATTGATCGACGGCGAGCTGCAGGTGGGCGCCGAGGTCGAGATCCTGCCGAGCGGGCGACGGGCGCGCATCCGCGGCCTCCAGTCGCATCGAAAGCAGGTCGATCGTGCTCCCGCCGGAAGCCGCGTCGCCATCAACCTCTCGTCGATCGGCACGGACGAGATCGAACGGGGCGACGTCGTCACGGCGCCCGGCTGGCTGAAGGCAACGCGCGTCGTCGACGTCCAGCTCCGCGCCGTCGCCGACGCAGAGAGGCCGCTGCCGCACAATGCACGCGTCACGTTTCACGCCGGCGCGGCCGAGGCGATGGGCCGCGTGTCTCTCCTCGACCGCCCGGAGCTGGGGCCCGGCGAGACATCCTGGGCGCAGATTCGTCTCGATCGACCCCTCGCGGTTGCCCGGTCGGACCCGTTCATTCTGCGCCTTCCCTCGCCGAGCGCGACCGTGGGCGGCGGCACCATCGTGGACGACCATCCGAAACGCCACCGACGCATGCAGGAGCGCGTTCTTCGACAGCTGGCCGTGCTGCAGCGGGGCACTCCCGAAGAGATCGCGCTGCAGACGCTTCAGGAGCGAGAGCCGGCTGATGTGGCTGAGCTGGCGCGCCGCTCCTCGAAGAGCGTTGCGGAGATGCAGGGTCTTCTGGCGCCCCTCGTCCAGGAGGGCGCTGTTGTGGTTCTCGACCGCCAGGCGTCGGACGAAGCGCAAAAAGAGCTGACCGGCTCCTCGCTGGTGATCTCCAGCGGTGGGTGGTCGCACCTCGCCGAGCGCGTCGTGACGGAGCTTCGAGGCTACCATGTCGCCCATCGCTTGCGAAGTGGTATGCCGATAGAGGAGCTGCGTAAGCGGCTGGGACTCGATGCCCGGGCGTTTTCCCATATCGAGCGACGCCTGCTGGAAAACGGAACACTGGCCGAAGATGGGCCGCGCGCGCGACTTCCGGAGTTCTCCGTCACGCTGTCCGTGGATGAGGAGCGGGCGGCGCAAGCGTTGGTGTCGACGCTCGAAGGCTTTGGCGTGGCGCCGCCGAATCGAGCGGAGATTCGCGCGGCGCATGGCGTCTCGGACGAAGTAATCCAGGCGCTCATCGATCGTGGAACACTGGTCGAAGTGGCGCAGGACCTGGTGTACGCGCGGTCCACCTACGACGAGGTGGTGGCGCGAATCCTGGCTGCCCTGGCGTCCTCCGGCCGTGTGACCGTCGCGCAGGTCCGGGACGTTTTAGGAACGAGCCGCCGGTACGCGCTCGCGCTCCTCGAACACCTCGATGACCAGAAGATCACGCGCCGCGTGGGCGACGAGCGGATCTTGAGCGCGCGCGGGGCCCCCGCGGCGACCACCATCGGCGCGTAAGGGTCCGATCTCGCGGTAGACCGATGGAAGGGTGGCCGTCGGCACGTGGAGCCCGCGTGATCGGTCGCGGCTCACGGCTGCGCGATCGCGACCGGTAGGTCGAGCATGCTTCCGTCCGCGAAGGCGACAACGTCCGGCGTGAGGACGACTTTGATCTGACTCAGCTCCTCGTTTCGCACGCGTTGGTCGATGATTGCCGACGGACTGAGCTGAATCGTGGCCGTCCACGTCACCGATTCTCCCGGTGCCAGGGGGTCGCGGTAGTCCAGCGGGATGACCTTCAGCTCAGTGCCGAAGAAGCTATCAGAGAGGTGGAGGTCGCCCTTGACCTCGCGCAGCTCCTGGTCGCTGAGGTTTGCAAACTGGAACGTAAATGCCGCCTGATCCGAGCGATTCCCGCTCGCCAGATCCGCGGGGATAATCTTCTTGTCCAGGAGCGTAATTCCGAACACCGCGGCGGCCCGACCTTCCGCCTCTTTGCGGGCCTGTTCCTGTTGGTCCTGCCGTTCCCGACTTTGGAGGCGCTGCTTGGCCTGGTCCTGTTCGAATTTCCGCTGCAGGTCGATTGCCTGCCCGACGGTCACGCCGGCTGGGACCGGTTGTCCGCTGAGGGATGCTGCCTGTCGCTCGCGGTCGAGGTAGGCGACGGCCAGCCGCCGATCGTCTCCCGTGAGGCGGTCGATCACCGGCCGGAGGTCGCTGTCCCAGCGGTTGATGTCGGTGGGAATCACGGCGTCGCGAGGCCCAGAGCACGCGATGAGGAGCAGTAAGGATAAGACGAGCGGGAGAACGCCCACCAGCGGCGTTCCCCGTCGAACGATGTGGTGTGTCATGTCAGTTACTCACGGAATTGAACGGTGCGCTCACGAAGGCTACGGTTGTTCGTGCCAGGGCTTGGCGGCGAGGTCCAGCGCGTCGAGGTGTAGATACACGTGGTCGCCGACCACGCGATCGATGGCGATCACGGGCACGAAGAGCTCGTCTTTGCCGGCGCCATAACGGATGATGTGCAGGAACGCCGCGTCTCCGCGATAGACCACCCCTGCCGCCTCACCGACCTCGTCATGCCCGGCCAGTACCTTCTGGCCCGGCTTCAGCCGGGCGATGGGGTCCGATTCTGACGGGGCGTTGTTCTGCATCGTTACTCTCCTGTGCCAAAAACCGAGCCGCGAAATCATCGCCAGCCGCTGGGTGCTTATAGCATACGGGCGAAGAGCTGTCGGACACGAGCCTCGCTCTCGATCAAGCTGTTTGTGCGCGGGGGCAGTGTCTCGCGTTCATCGAGCCCTTGCGACTCGACCTACCCATCCGTAGAATCGGCCACACCACAGGAGGGTGGCTGTGCTCAGTCGCGTAGAAGACGAGCTGCTAACCCGCGTCGAACCGGGGACCCCAATGGGCGACGTCATGCGGCGGTACTGGATGCCGGCGCTCCTGTCGGAGGAGGTCGCGGAGCCGCACTCGGATCCGGCCCGCGTGCGGTTGTTAGGGGAGGACCTCGTCGCCTTCCGTCGAGATCGTGGACAGACCCTACGGGTTCTGCCGCGGCACGGGGCGGAACCATCCTCCCGACCCCGAACGTTCGATGCGCGTCCAGTCCATGCGCTTCATTGCGCTCTGCTTCTGTCTGGTCCCCCCGCGCGGTCATGGGCACATCGACGACGAGCATACGTGGGACTACGGTATCTACGTCAGCCGGACGCTCGGGATCGACCACGAGAAAGCGCTTCGCCGGCGCAAGATCATGCCAGGGGTGGACGTTTCTCCGGATGGCGGGAAAGTGCGCAACGTCGCCAACAACGACCGCCAGGACCGGGCCGCGATGCGCGACCGGAGAAGCTTCTCCGGAATCGGCGACAATCCCCACGAGGATCATGCCGCGGATCTACGATCGGACCACGGAGCATCTCGGAGCGACGGACGTTGGGATCGTGGAAGATTTGGTGCCCGAGTATCTGCCGGCCGTAGTTCGGTGACGGGGCGGACATAGCCGCAATCGATTTCGAGATCGCGTTGCACAACGGAGGAATAATCGATGCCCGAGGAGCCCATCATCCGACTCGGCATTGCCGAACACGATCTGAACTTGCCAATCATCGACGGTACGGTCACCGTTGAAGGGTATTCGCTCCAAATCACGCACGGCACCGACGATGGCGCGATTCACCGGCTGCTGCGCGAGGGGGAGATCGACGCGTGCGAGTACTCGTTCGGGAGCTACGTGGGCGAGCGGGCGCGCGGTGTTCCATTCATCGCGATACCCGCATTTCCGAATCGGAAGTTTCGCCTCTCCTACATCTTCGTCAACGCATCGGCAGGGATCCGGCACCCAAAGGATCTCGAAGGGAAGCGAGTCGGCATTCTCATTTGGTCCAACACGGCAGGAATCTGGGCCCGCGGCGCTCTTCAGCACTACTATCACGTCGATCTGACCCGGATCCGGTGGCTATCCGCCGGTCCTGTGCCCAAAGATCCACCGCCGGGAATGGTGATTGAGCCGCTGGGAGAGGGAAAGCTCGACTCGAAACTGGTATCGGGAGAGGTGGACGCAGTCATTCAAGCCGATGTGCTGCCGTCGATTCGGGCGAAGGACCCACGCGTGAGAAGGCTCTTTCCCGACTACAAGACGGAGGAGCAAGCGTACTTCAAGAAGACGGGGATCTTTCCCATAAGCCACATGGTGACGTTCCCGCAGTCCTTTGTCGACGAGCATCCGGACGCGCCGGTCGCCTTGCTGAGGGCGTTTCGGCGTTCTCGCGATGAGGCGTTCGCGCGAATTGAGGAGCAGCAGGTGCTCTCCATCTCATGGGCCAGCGCGCTGCTGGACGAGCAGCGCGAGCTGATGGGAACAAATTACTGGGCATACAACGTCTCGGATAATCGGCGACCCCTCGAGGCCATGATGGACTTCGCGTTCGAGCAGGGCGTGACTCCGGAGCGCCTGTCCGTCGCCAGCCTCTTTGTCCCCGCCGCCGCGGCGCTTCCCGGAGCCTAATCTCGAATTTGCTAGAATGCGCGCCGGGGACAATTCAGAACTTCATTGGAGGGACGAGCCATGCGCCTGATCCGGCCTACGCTTCGTTGGCTAGCGCTTCCGATGTTGGGGCTGCTGTTGCTCCTGAGCGCAAGCGTTGCCACGCCCAGCACGAGCGCGCAGTGCGTTACCACGTACTACGGAACGACGTACGGTTGTAACTACTACAGCTACTACACCAGCATGCCGTACTACTACACGTACTCGCCGTACTACTATTCGTACCCGTACTGGTACTATCCGTACTCGTACTATCCGTACTGGTACTGGTACTATCCATACTCGTACTACCCCTCTTACGGCTACTCGTACGGGTACCCGTATTCGTACGGTTGGTATTACGGCATGTATCCGTACTACTATGGCGGCTATTACCCACCGTACGGCTACGGCTACTACTACTGGCCCTGGTACTGGTAGAGATACGTTCAGACGCTCGGCACGCCCCCTAACGAGACATACCAGGCCGGGGCGGTCTCGCTCCGGCCTGGTATTGCCGTGAGGACTGCTGACGTTGATGGGCTACGGCGGGTCGCGTCGCAGGCACGGGGAGCCATCACATCCCGTAGAACGAACAGAGTCCGGGTCCGAACGCCGCGTGGCACAAATTCGCGGGCCCGACTGCGATGGCCAGCGCAGCCACCACCACGGCCCACACTGCCGAAACCGCAATGATCGTCGCAGCTATCCGGTGAACAATGCGGACCATAGGGGACCCCTCCTCGTTGCTGTCACACGGACAGTCAACCACCCGAGCGTTGCTGGGCGGGTAGCGCGCGGCCCCACGACGAGTAACAGGAGTCGAGGCCAGCGAGTTGTGAGCGGGGTAGCCCGGACCCACTGCCGCTCGCCACGAGGCGGTGAGGGAGTGGGGAGCAGCCACCGCGATCGGGGCGCCAGTTCCCGCGGGGCCCGCTGCGTCTCTGCCAAGGGGCGAGGAAGCGGGTCATGACCGCTCGACAGGGCGTGCTCCGCGAGATCAGCCAGACCCTGATTCGGGGGTCCGATCTTCAGAGCGTCCTCGAGGAGAGCCTCGACCGAATGCTCCTCATCGGGCCCTACGACGCGGGGGTCATCGGTCTAGTCACGGACGGGGAGAATCACGTCGAGCCAGCGGCGAGCCGTGGCTACCGCAGCTCCGCGAATGTCCTAAGCGGGCGTTTTAACCCGTCGAGTCACGGACATCCAACCATTCGGTACCGGTCCCTCGCGACCCGGCAAACGATCTGCATTGAAGACCTCGAGACGGTCGAGGGCTATCGATCGTTCAAGAATGAGGGATTCCGCACCGTCATTGTCGCTCCGATCTGCGCGGGTGAGGCGTCCCTCGGCATCCTCTGGCTCGCCACGCGCTACCGGCGAAAGATTTCGCGCGAGGAGACGCGGATCCTCGAAGTCCTCGCCAGCCAGCTCGCACTGGTGATTCAGCGCGCTCGGCTTCACGACGCCGTGCAGAACGCGTATTACGATCTGAAGGCCCAGCGCGAGCGCATGGACGCCATCATCGACAACGTTCCGGGCATTGTATGGGAGGACTGGTGGGAATCGGGCGGTGGCGCGCGGCGGGTGCCCTTCATCAGTCGATACGTCGAGACCATGCTCGGCTACACGGTGGATGAGCTTCTCGGGACGCCCGGATTCTGGCTCACAATCATCCATCCGGACGACCGGCTACGGGTCATGGCGCAAGCGCTCTCCAGCACCGAGCCCGGCAACGATCGCCAGCTCGACTACCGCTACGTCGCGAAAGACGGTCGCGTCGTATGGACGGAGACCCGATGCCGACTGATCCACGACGAAACCGGCGCGCCGATCGGCATTCGCGGCGTGACCGTCGACATCTCTGAACGCAAGGAGTTCGAAGCCGCCCTTCGCGAAAGCGAAGAGCAGCTTCGGCAATCACAAAAGATGGAGGCCGTGGGCATGCTCGCGGGCGGTGTGGCCCACGACTTCAACAATCTCCTGACGGTCATCAACGGTTTTGGGGAACTCCTGCAGGTGAGCCCGGATCATCCGGATCGGGCGACGTACATGAACGAGATCATCAAGGCGGGCCAGCGAGCCGCAGCCCTCACGGCCCAGCTCCTCGCCTTCAGCAGTCGGCAAGTGCTCCGGCCGGAGGTGCTCGATCTGAACGCCGTCGTGTCGGAGATGGATGCGCTCCTGCGCCGAATCATCGGCGAGGATGTCGAGCTGTTCGAGCGTCTGGATCCTGGCTTGGGTTCGGTGCGCGCCGACCCCAGTCAGCTCAGCCAGGTCGTGATCAACCTCGCTGCGAATGCACGGGACGCGATGCCGACGGGCGGCCGGCTCAGTATCGAGACCGCGAACGTCGAAATTGACGACTCGTACCTCGATCGCCATGGATTGCCGCGCTCGGGCCGACACGTGCTACTCGCCGTCAGCGACACGGGCGTGGGGATGGATCCGGACACCAAGGCCCGGATGTTCGAGCCGTTCTTCACAACCAAGCAGCGGGGTAAGGGAACGGGGCTTGGCCTCTCGACCGTCTACGGGATCGTCAAGCAGAGTGGGGGGGACATCTGGGTCTATAGCGAACCGGGCATCGGCACGACGATCAAGATCTATCTCCCGCGGTACGACGAGGCCGTCCTCGCGGCCTCCTCCTCCCGGGCGGTGCCGGCGGTCGCGCGAGGGGCGGAGACCGTGATGGTTGTCGAGGATGAGCCCGGGGTGCGCGCCCTGGCGTGCGCAGCCCTCGATGCCCGCGGCTATCGCATCATCGAAGCCCGCGAGGGAAACGAGGCGCTGGAGATCGCGAAGGGCCATGCAGGTCCCATCGATCTGGTCGTGACGGATCTCGTCATGCCCGGGATGAGTGGCCGTCAGCTGGCCGGCCGTCTATCGGCCCTGCGACCGGAGAGCCGAGTGCTGTACATGTCCGGCTATACCGATGACGTAGCGCTTCGCCATGGTCTGGTCGGCGCATCGGTCGCGTATCTGCAGAAGCCGTTCACCCCAACTGCCCTGGCTCAAAAGGTGCGCGAGGTGCTCGACTCACCGGCCGCCAGCAGCATCGCGTCGCGCTGAGGTGCGGTCGCTCGTTGACGTTGTGCTCGGCGCCGGAATCGGTGCCGCTCTGACCGGCCTGATCACCCTGGGCGCGCTCGCGGCATCCGGCCTGTTGCGGCCCGGGCTGGCAGGAATTTATACCGGCGTCGTGCTCGGCGGGTTCTTCGTGGCGGCCGGATGCTTTGTGGTGCGCGAAGGTCGATCGTAGCAAGTCGCTACTGGATCGCTCGGACCGTGGGGAGCACCTCTTTCGCGAATAGCTCCAATCCGTCGCCGACCTCGTCGAGTGACATCGTTCCAATCTCAGGTCGAATGATGAGGACACCCGGCCGTCCGCACACGTCGTGCTGCTCGATGATCTGACGGGTGATGGCGTCGGGATCACCGAGGAGGAACTGGCCGCCCGAGTACCCCTCCGCGCTTCGCCCGCTCCCGGCCGGTCGGCCAAGGTGCGAGCCATAGTCGTACGTGCGGGTGGACCATTGCTCGCGCAGCATCTTGGTCAGGACCGGCACGCGGAATCGGGGGTTGACGCCGTTGACCTCGTCGTTGTCCAGGAGGTCGTCGATGACGGCGTCAATCTGGGCCTGGGTCGGGGCGATGTAGAACTCGCGCGCCATCCCCAGGTCCATCGCGGTGGGCGTCCAGCCACAGTGTGTCTGGGCGTATTCACGGTAGTAATTCAGAATGTCGAAGGTCTGTGCCGTCGTGCCGGGGGCGACAAGGCAGAAGTGATTCCGAGCAGCCCACTGGAGGCTCTCCTCCGAGCTACACGTCGTCCAAATTGGCGGGTGCGGCGTCTGAAGAGGCCGCGGCAGGATCGAGACGCAGTCGTAGTTGAAGTGCGTTCCCCGCCACTCAAATGGCTCCGGATCCGTCCATGCCCGAACCATGAGATGGTACGCCTCGTGGTATCGAGATCGCTCCTCGTCGACTGGAATGGTGAACGCGTAGAGGCTTTGCGCGGCGCTCGTGATCAGACCGACGACCAGTCGCCCGTGGCACAGGTTGTCGATCATCGCCAGCTCTTCCGCCAGGCGCACCGGCTGTTCGTAGACGGACAGGGAAATCCCCATCGTGACCAGCTTGATCCGCTCGGTCACCTGTGAGGCGGCCGCCAGCATGACGATGGGCGAGGGCGTGAGGCCGCCATTGGGCCCAAAGTGGTGCTCGGTGAAGATCAGGCCGTCGAAGCCGAGCTCGTCGACTCGCCGAATGAAACGCATCCGATCGGAGTAGAGCGACTCGCCGAGGGCGCGATCGTAGAGCCTGCCCGGGACGGGAAAGGGCATACCTCCATTCTCGATACAGTGGTATGCCATCGATTGGCGGATCCAGACTTCCATCTCTCCCTCCTGGCCAGGCGGATGCGTTGCTCGGAAAGTCCGGCGCCGAACGGACCTGGGCGGCGCTCCGCCGGTATAGTGCTGTCGATCCTCCCGAGCAGGCTCGCCGATACAGTACCATGGCGGAGCCAGCGAATCGACGTCCGGGATGTGTGGAGTGACGTGCTATATGAGACGTGGGACGCCCGCCACTGGTTTCGCCCTCGCCCTCGCCCTCGTGCTCGTCTGCTGCAGTCTCCCGTCTTCCCGTCCGTCTTCGATCACCGACATCGGTTCCGCACCTCCCTCCGCGCCCGCGGCGCCGAAGCGCATCGTCGCCGCCATCATGGGAGACCCACCGACGCTCAGCAACACGATCAACTCCGCCGGCGGCGCCGGCGTGCCCGGGGCGAGCGAGGTGGGCCAGCTCGTGACGGCGGGCCTGTCGTCGGTCGACGTGAAGGGCAAGCTGCACCCGCAGCTTGCGGACGCCGTGCCGTCCACGGACAACGGATTGTGGAAGGTGGCCGACGACGGCACGATGGAGACGACGTGGCACTTGCGCTCGGGCATCGTGTGGCAGGATGGCGCGCCCTTTACGTCCGAGGATCTCGCGTTCACGGTGGCCATCGGACAGGACAAGGACGTGCCCCTCTTTCGCGATCTCGCCTTCGATTCGATCCGCGGCACCGAGCAGCCCGACGCGCAGACCTTCATCGTCCACTGGAATCGGCCCTTCATTCAGGCGGATGGGCTTCTGGCCACCGATTCTGTCCTGTTGCCCGTTCCGAAGCACATCGTCGAGAAGCCCTATCTCGACAATCGAGCCGCCCTGGGGGAGCTGCCATACTGGGGTCCGGAGTTCGTCGGCACCGGCCCATTCAAGCTGAAAGAGTGGGTCGCGGGCAGCCATCTTCTCCTCGTCGCCAACGACGCGTACGTCCTTGGCCGCCCGAAGGTCGACGAGATCGAGGTGAAGTTCATCCCCGATCCTGACACGCTGTCCGCGAATATCCTGGCCGGCAGCGTCGAGCTGACCCTGGGGAGGAGCCTCTCGCTGGACGAGGCGCTCCAGGTGGGGGACCAGTGGCGGGACGGCAAGATCGAGACCGACGTCAACGGCTGGCTTGTGATGTACCCACAACTCTTGACGCCTGAGCCCGCCGCGATCGGCGACCCGCGCTTTCGACGCGGCCTCCTCTCAGCGATCGATCGGCAGACGATGGCCGATACGCTGCTCCGACCGGGAATGTCGCAGGTCGCGCACTTCTTCCTCGGTCCGAACGAGCCGGATTACGACGACGTGGAGGGATCCGCGGTCAAATACCCATACGATGCCCGCCAGGCGACCCAGCTGGTCGAGAGCGTGGGATTTCGACGCGGACAGGACGGCGTGCTCCGAGACGCCGCGGGGCAACCAGTCTCCGTCGAGATTCGCAATCGCGGAATCGAGATTGGTCGCAAGTCCGTGTTCGCCGTCGCCGACTACTGGAAGCAGATCGGGCTCGCGGTCGAAACGACCATCATTCCTCCACAGCGCGCGCAGGACCGCCCCTACATGGCGACCTTTCCCGGCTTCCTTCTCTACAACCAACCGTCCGACATCAACTTCCTGAAGCGTATCCACAGCAGCCAGACTCCCCTGCCAGAAAACGGATTCGTCGGCCAGAACAACTCACGTTACGTAGATAAGGCCTTCGACGCGCTCATCGACCGCCTGTTCATCACGATCCCCAGAGGAGAGCGCATGCGCATCCTTGGGCAGATCGTTCACGAAATGACCGATCAGGCGCTTCTTCTGGGGCTTTTCTACAACCTAGAACCCCAGATGATCGGGGCGCGCCTCGTCAATGTCGGGGCTGGACCGCCGTGGAACGCTGGCGAATGGGACGTGCGCAAATAAGAAAGGACGGATATGACCTACTATCGAGACTTTCGCGAGTATCTGCACCACCTGGAGGAGGCGGGCAAGCTCCGCCGTATCTTCGATCCAGTCGACAAGGATCGCGAGCTGCACCCCCTGGTCAAATGGCAGTACCGCGGCATCGACGAACCGAACCGTTTCGGGTTCCTCTTCGAGAACGTGACGGACCGCGACGGAAAGAGAGTAAGTCGGGTCGCCTCGTCGGTGATCGCGGCGAACCGCGAAGTGTATGCTCTCGCACTGGGGTGCCCTGAGGCTGAAGTCCACGACCGCTGGACCCGGGCGCTCACCGACCAAGTCGCGCCGCGGCGCGTCGCGACGGGCCCGGTGAAAGAAGAAGTCCACAAGGGCGACTCGCTCATGGAGCATGGCGCCCTGATGGAGTTCGGCGTTCCCATCGCCACGAACGGGTGGGAGGCCTTTCCGCGAATAACGGCGGCCGCCGTGATCACCCGCGACCCCGATACCGGCATCGCGAACGCGGGAATGTACAACAGCATCGTCCTGGGGCCCACGCGAGCCAACATTCGAACGACGCGCCACCTGCGCATGCACTGGCACAAGTGCCGGCAGCGGGGCGTGCCGATGGAGGCGGCCATCGTCGTCGGGGCCGTTCCGGTCGTGCCCCTGGTGGCCGCTACCGACGTCCCGCACGGGGTCTACGAGTTGGCGGTGGCCGGCGGGCTCATCGGTGAGCCGATCGACGTGGTGCCCGCGGAAACTGTTGACCTGGAGGTGCCGGCAACGGCCGAGGTCGTGATCGAGGGTAGGATCCCGACGGACGTCATGGACCTCGACGGGCCCAGTGGCGAAAACCGAGGTCACGTAATGTTTGGCGGCCGGGTCCACGCGTTCGAGGTCACTTGCATTACCCATCGCAAGGACCCGATCTGGCACGACGTGATCTGTCAGATGCCGCCGAGCGAATCGAGTCTGATGCGGGCGGTGAACTGCGAAGGCCGCGTGCTGGCGCTCCTGCGGGCGCACGGAATCCCACAGGTCAAGGACGTGGCGTTCCACCACTGCGGCAGCGCGCGTCACCTCTGCGTCATCCGCATGCAGGACCTCGGCGGATCGCGAACGCCCAACAGCGTGGTCTGGCAGGCGTTGTACGCGGTGATGTCCGTCGCGACCAGTTGGCCCAAGATCGTCATCGCGGTGGACGAGGACATCGATCCGTGGGATCTCGAGTCGGTGCTGTGGGCCGCGATCAATCGCCACCAGCCTCACCGGGACATCAAAATCATTCAGGGGAGACAGGCCGGCCTCGACGAATCGGTGGCGCCGCGCGACGTCCCGCGCACAGAACAGTCCTACCCGACGTCTCTCGCCAGCCCGCAGGGCGCCTCAATCATGCTCATCGACGCGACGCGAAAGTGGGCGAACCCGCCGATCTCGCTTCCTCGGCGAGACTACATGGAGCACGCTCGAGACTTGTGGCAGCGACTGGAGCTTCCTCCGCTGCAGCCGAAGGGCCCCTGGTTTGGCCAGTCACTCGGCCACTGGCCGCAGGAAGCGGCTCGGCTCGTGGAGCTAACGGAGCAGGGATGCATGGACGAGGCCGCGGCGCTCCTCCTGAAGCAGACGATCCCGGTGGATGACCAGATGCGACAGCGGTCAGACCTGGGCGACTGAGGCACAATTAGGGTGGTCGCGCGGTTGGGTTTGAGCGAGGAACATGTGAGCGAGAATACCCTCGTGATCTATCACGGCGGCTGCTTCGACGGGTTCACGGCAGCGTGGGCGTTCCGGAAGCTGCGCCCGGACGTCGCGACCACATTTCGGCCGGCCCATCATGGGGAGCGGCCGCCGAACGTGGTGGGCCGCGACGTCTACGTGCTCGACTTCGCCTATCCGCGCGCCACGATGCTGGAGATGGCGGAGGGGGCCGCCAGGATCCTCGTGCTCGATCATCACAAGACCGCGCGGGATGATCTCGATGGGTTGCCGTTCTGTCAATTCGATATGGAGCGCTCCGGCGCCGGCATCGCTTGGGACTACTTCGCCCAGGGCGCCCAGCCGAGGCCATGGATCGTCGACATCGTCGAGGACCGTGATCTGTGGCGCTTTCGGTTTGGCGACGAGACACGCTGGGCGATGGCATACATCAGCTCGCTTCCAATGACTTTCGAATCGTGGGACGCGCTGGTGGAGGCAGGCCTCGAGCAAGCGGTCGAGCGCGGCAAGGCCGTCCAGCAATATATCGACGCGTACGGCGAGGCGGCATGCGCGCACGCCCTGTTTCGCGACATCGGCGGCCATACGGTTCCGGTCATCAACATCCCGAACATGAACTGCTCGGAGCACATCGACCGCTTGCGCACCAAGTACCCCGACTATCCGTTCGCGGCGTCGTTCTTCCTGCGGGCCGACGGCGTCTGGCAGTTCTCTCTTCGATCCGCGGGCAGCTTCGACGTCTCGACCATTGCGCGGGCGTTCGGCGGCGGTGGCCACCGAAACGCGTCCGGGTTTCAAAGCCGGGTGCTCCCGTGGGATATGGAACGTCAGCCAACATCCGAATCAGAGGACGCGACCGAGGGGTGATGACGCCTTTCTCCCCGTCTGGCTGATCGGAGTATCATCCAGGGCCGACGGATCAAATTTCACGACTGAGAGGGGAGCAACGCGAGTGGCAAGCAAGCTGAGGCTGAGCTTCGTAACGGGCAAGAATGAGCGCGTCGAGCCGCTCCTCCGCGGCGAGGTCGAAATCGAAGGCGTCGAGCTGATCCCGACCTATTCGGACCCCTCCGAGACCTTTTGGCGCCAGCTCAACTTCTGGGAGTTCGAGCTGTCCGAGATGTCCATCTCCTCTTACCTGATCGCGCGCTCGCATGGCGCGGACATGGTCATGCTGCCCATCTTCCCATCCCGCCGGTTCATGCACATGGAGCATTCCTACCACGTGGATTCCGGCATCAAGACCCCCAACGATCTGGTGGGGAAGCGAGTAGGGGTCGGCGAATACCAGCAGACCGCCTCGCTCTGGTTTCGTGGGGTGATGCAGCACGACTTCGGCGTCGATCAGTTCAGCGTCGACTGGTACATGGAGCGCAGTGAGGTATTCAGCCACGGCGGCGCGACGGGATTCAAGCCCATGGAAGGCATCAAGTTCCACCGCATTCCCGAGGACAAGAGCCTCGCGTCGATGCTCGTGAATCACGAGATCGATGCCGCGCCGGTCGGGCGGGCCTTCTCGCGCGAATGGAACATCATCGATCGATCGACCACGATCCGCGCGCAGGATGCCGACTGGAGCAAAGTGAAGCCGCTCTTCCCGGACCGGATGGCGGAGGCGGAGCGCTTCGTCAAGAAGTACGGGTTTGTTCCGTCGAACCACGGATACGCCGTCCGGGGCGACGTCTATCGCGCCAACCCGTGGCTGCCCTTCAATCTCTACAAGGCCTTCCTCGAATCGAAGCGGGTCTGGCAGGAGCGCTTTTCGGAGAGCATTCCTTCTGCCCTCTTCTTCGGGAACCAATACGTCCAGATGACGCGCAAAATCGTCGGCGATGATCCCTTTGTCTACGGTGTCAAGGGGAACCGCGACATGTTGCAGACCTCGATCGACTTCTCCTTCGAGCAGGGATTCATCAAGGAGAAGCCGAAAGTCGAGGATCTGTTCGCGGAGAGTCTGCGGGATCTCTAGCGCGCCGCTGGGCGTCTCCGTCCGGCCCTGCTCCGTCTCACGTGCGCGTGGACTCCGCGCCCGGCGCGGCAAGCTCTGGTGGCGGCTGCACGCCGGGCAGCAGGAGCATGCCGACGAGCGTCATGGTCGCCATGACGGCGAAAATCACTCGCGGCCCGTAGACGTCCGCGAGCCCTCCAGCTACGAGGCTCGCGAAAGGCGCGGCGATCGATCCGGCGGCCGCTAAGATCCCCGTCGCCAGACCCATGTGCTGTTTGGGCACCAGGTCCGCCATGATGGGAATAGCAAGGACGACCGCGGCCGAATTGCCGATCCCCGCGAGGAA